>NZ_DAORSO010000001.1:0-55523 GCF_035443565.1 Ornithinibacter sp.
TCGATGACGTCCTCGAGGAACACCACCCCCACGACCGAGCCGTCGGCCGCGACGACCCGGGCCAGGTGCGAGCCGGTGGCCTGCATGACCCCCAGCACCATCTCGACCTCGTCGTCGCGGCGGACGTTGGCCATCCGGCGCACGCGCTTGGCCGGAACCGGCTCGCCCCGCTCCGACTCGTCGGCGTACAGCACGTCCTTGAGGTGCAGGTAGCCACCGAGGTCGCCCGCGTCGTCGCGCACCGGGAAGCGGGAGAACCCGTGCTTGGCCACGAGCCGCTCGATGTCGGCCGGGGTCGCCTCGGGGCCCACGGTCACCAACGACGACACGGGCACACCGACGTCGGCGGCATCCTTGTCGCTGAACTCCAGCGCAGCGCCGAGCCGCTCGTAGTGCTCGTCCTCGACCAGCCCTTCGTCGCGCGACTCGTTGAGGATGTGCGCGACCTCCTCGGCGGTGAAGGCCGTGGCCAGCTCGTCCTTGGGTTCGACGCCGAACAGCCGGATCAACGCCTTGGACAGCCAGTCCATCGCGTGGATGACCGGCGCGACGATCTTGGAGACCATCACCAACGGTGGCACCAGGGCCAGGGCGGAGCGCTCCGGGCGCGCGATCGAGATGTTCTTGGGGATCATCTCGCCGTAGACGACGTGCAGGAAGACGATGAGGCCGAGGGCCAGGCCGAGAGCCACGACGTCCGCGACGACCGGCGACAGACCGAGGCCGGTGAAGAGCGGCGTCAGCGCGTGGTGCAGCGCAGCCTCCGAGATGGCACCGAGCAGCACGGAGCACACGGTGATGCCGAGCTGGCACGTGGCGAGCAGGATGCCGGTGTGCTGCATGGCGTCCAGTGCCGTCTGTGCCCGCTTGCTCCCTGCCTCGGCGAGGGGCTCGAGCTGGCTGCGGCGGGCGGACATCGCGGCGAACTCGGCACCGACGAAGAAGGCGTTGGCGGCGAGCAGCGCCACGGTGAGCAGGATCGTGGTCACACTCATGCCGCACCCCCCGCGTGGGTGCGGGCGGCAGCGGAACCGCTGCGGACGGCATCCTCACCCGGTGGCACCACGGGTGGCGCCAGGCGAAGTCGGTCGACCCGGTGCCCGTCCATGTCGAGCACGCGAACGGTCCAGCCGTCGACGACGACCTCGTCACCCACCATGGGCACGCGGCCGAGCTCGGCCATGACCCACCCGCCGATGGTCTCGTAGGCCGCACCCTCGGGCACGGCGGCCCCGACCCGCGAGCGCACCTCGTCGGGGCGCCAGAGGCCGGGAACGGTCCACGACCCGTCCTTCAGGGCCCGCGCCGTGGTCTGGGAGCGGTCGTGCTCGTCGCTGACCTCACCGACGATCTCCTCGACGAGGTCCTCGAGCGTCACGATGCCCGACGTGCCGCCGTACTCGTCGACGACGACGGCGAGCTGCATGCCGCCCTCCCGAAGCTGGACGAGCAACGGGTCGAGGCGCAGCGTCTCGGGGACGAGCACGGGTGGGACCATCAGCGCCGAGACGGGCACGTCGCCGCGACGGTCGTACGGCACGGCGATGGCCTTCTTCACGTGCACGATGCCGTCGATGTCGTCCCAGTCCGACCCGACGACGGGGAAGCGGGAGTGGCCGGTGCGACGGGCCAGGGCCACCAGCTCAGCCGCGGTCGCCACCCGATCGATCGAGGTTCCCCGCGAGCGCGGCGTCATGACGTCGGCGGCGGTCTGATCGGCAAAACCGAGCGATGCCGTGACGAGCCTCGCGGTGCCGACGTCGAGCGTGCCCGCCTCGGCGGAGGACCGGATGAGCGATGCCAGCTCGGCAGGGCTGCGGGCGGCGGAGAGCTCTTCCTGCGGCTCGATGCCGAGCGCGCGCAGGGTGCGGTTCGCGACCCCGTTGAGCAGGGCGATCATCGGCTTCATCGAGATGCCGAACCACCGCACCGGCGCGGCGGAGATCTTCGCGGTCGCCAGCGGCAGGGAGATGGCGAGCGTCTTGGGCACCATCTCGCCGACGATCATCGAGAACAGCGTCGCCATGACCATGGCCAGCACCGAGGCCGTCGACGCGGCGACGGCCTCGCTGAGGCCGAGGCTGCTCAGCGGCCCGGTGAGCAGGGCACCGATGGACGGGCCCGCGATGAAGCCGAGGATGAGCGTGGTCAGCGTGATGCCGAGCTGGCACGCGGACAGCTGCGTGGAGAGCTGCCGGTGCGAGGTGAGGACGGACCGGGCCCCCTTCTCACCGGCGTCGACGGCCTTCTGCACGGTGGGCCGGTCGAGGGCGACGAGCGAGAACTCCGCCGCCACGAAGAAGGCGGTGCCGACCGTGAGGACGACGCCGAGGAGCAGCAGCAACCATTCGGTCATAGTCGCGCCATCGTAGGCGAGCAGGGACCCTCGCCCGGAATCCCGGGACACCGCTCCACCGCGAGGTGGACCCGGTTCCACCGCCGGGTTGACCCCCTCGCCACGTGAGCCTGACAGGATCGAGGCATGACACCACGAGTGCGCGGATGAGCGCCACCACCAGCGACGGTGCACGAATCGAGGTCCGGGGGCTCACGAAGCGCTTCGGGTCCTTCGTCGCCGTCGACGACCTCAGCTTCGACGTCGAGCCCGGCCGGATCACCGGCTTCCTCGGGCCCAACGGCGCCGGCAAGACCACCAGCCTGCGAATGATCCTCGGCCTCGTGAAGGCCACCAGCGGCACGGCCACGATCGACGGGCACCGGTACGTCGACCTGCCGAACCCCCTGGGCACCGTGGGGGCGGCGCTAGAGGCCACGAACTTCCACCCGGGCCGCAGCGGCCGCGACCACCTGCGCGTGCTGGCCGACGCCGGCTCGATCCCCCTCAAGCGCGTCGACGAGCTGCTCGAGCTCACCGGTATCCCCGCCGCGGCCCGCAAGCGCGCGGGTGAGTACAGCATGGGCATGCGCCAGCGCCTCGGCCTGGCAGCAGCGCTGCTCGGCGACCCGAAGGTGCTCGTCCTCGACGAGCCGTCCAACGGTCTGGACCCCGAGGGCATCCGCTGGCTGCGCGGGTTCCTGCGCCACCTCAGCAGCGAGGGCAAGACGATCCTCGTCTCCAGCCACCTGCTGACCGAGGTGCAGCAGACCGTCGACGAGGTCGTCATCATCGCCAACGGCCGGCTCGTCCGCTCGGGCTCGATCGCCGACCTCGAGGGCACCCCGGGCGCCGTCGTGAAGACCTCGGATGCCGGCCGGCTCGCCGGCGCGCTTCGCGTCGCCGACGTCACGAGCACCATCGACGCCGACGGGACGCTCCTCGCCGACACCACGGACCTGCGCCTCATCGGTGACGTCGCCCTGCGGGCCGGGTTGCCGATCTACGGTCTCCAGCCGAGCAAGGCCGACCTCGAGGCCCTGTTCTTCCAGCTCACCGAGGGCACCAACCGCAACGAGGTCCACGGGGTCGGTGCACCTGCCGAGCAGGATGCCGTCATCGGCCGGGAAGGGGCGAACCTATGATCCCCGCGATCCGCAGCGAGTTCCGCAAGTTCTTCACGACCCGTCTCTGGTGGGGCATGGCCGTCGGCATCTTCCTCGCCGGCGCCGCCTTCGCCGCCCTGTTCGGGTTCCTCCTGACGAGCGAGGCCGCGCTCGAGGGGACCCCCGGCGCCCCGACCGGCGACGCCACCCAGATCGCGAACTCGGTCTACCTGGGCGGACTGGGTGTCGGCTACCTGCTCCTGCTCACCATCGGCGTGCTGCAGATCGGTGGCGAGTACCGCCACAAGACGATCACGTCGACCCTGCTGTCCACACCCAAGCGCCTCAAGGCCATGCTCGCCAAGGTGGTGGCCCTGCTCGGCATCGGCGTCGTCTACGGCCTCATCAGCCTGCTCGGGTCGGTCAGCGTCGGCGCGATCATCCTCAACCTTCGAGGGCAGGACCCGTTCCCGTCGACGGCAGTGCTGCGGGCACTCGCCCTGAGCCTGCTCGTGCTCGGGTTGTGGGCGCTGATCGGGCTGGGGATCGGCATCCTCATCCCCAACCAGGTCGCGGCGCTGCTCATCGGCATCGGTGTCGCCTGGATCGTGGAGCCGTTGCTGAACTTCGCGATGACCTTCTGGGAGTTCGGCCGAGAGAACATCGTCCAGTACATGCCGACGTCCGCCACCAATGCCGTGGTCAACGCGGTGCAGTCATCACCCGACGAGGTCCGGCTCGAGTGGTGGGCAGCCGCGCTGGTGCTGGCCGGGTACGCCGCGCTCCTCTCCGGGTTCGGCATCTGGCGCACGACCCGGGCCGACATCAGCTGAGACCCGTCAGCACCGGTGCGACGGCCGGTATGCCGCCCGTGCGGCATACCGGCCGTCGCACGTGGTCAACCGCTCATCCTTTCGGGCCGCTGTCGCCCCGGGAGCGGGGATACCCTAGGCCGGACCACCCTCAGAGCCGAGCCCAGAAAGAGGCGCATCCTCCGTGGCCGAGCAGTCCCCGTCCAGCGACCCCCTCACGACCTTCGGACCCAACGAATGGCTGGTCGACGAGCTGTACGAGCAATACCAAAAGGACAAGAACAGCGTCGACCGAGCGTGGTGGGACTTCTTCAAGGACTACGCACCGGGTGAGGCCGCGCTGGGTCGGGGCGCCGCGGCCGCGGCCACCCGTGCCGCGCCGGCTGCTGCTGCTCCCGCTGCTCCGGCTGCCGCCGCACCGGCTCCTGCGGCCCCGCCCGCCGCACCGCCTGCCAACGGTTCGGCGCCGGCTGCCAAGGCCGCCACTCCCCCACCCGCAGCGGCGCCCGCGCCTGCAGCGGCAGCCGCGCCCGCGGCATCCGCGCCTGCCCCCGCGCCCGCCCGCAGCGAGCCCGCGCCTGCGGCATCCACGCCCAAGCCTCGCGAGGCGGCCGCGCCCCAGGCCTCGGGTCCACTCGGCGACGCGGCCCAGACCCCGATCCGCGGGGCGAGCGCCCGGGTCGTCACCAACATGGAGTCCTCGCTCGAGGTGCCCACCGCGACGTCGGTGCGAGCGGTCCCGGCGAAGCTGCTCATCGACAACCGCATCGTCATCAACAACCACCTCGCCCGCAGCCGCGGCGGCAAGGTGAGCTTCACCCACATCATCGGCTACGCACTCGTCAAGGCACTGGGCGTCATGCCCGCGATGAACAACGGCTTCGGCCACGACGGCGCGGGCAAGCCGGTGCTGATCACCCCGGCGCACGTCAACCTCGGTCTGGCCATCGACCTGGCCAAGCCCGACGGCACCCGCAGCCTGCTCGTGCCGTCGATCAAGGCCGCCGAGACGATGGACTTCGCCCACTTCTGGACCGCCTACGAGGAGATGGTCAAGAAGGCCCGTGCGGGCAAGCTGACGGTCGAGGACTTCCAGGGCACGTCGATCTCGCTGACCAACCCGGGCACCATCGGCACGGTGCACTCGGTGCCGCGGCTCATGCAGGGCCAGGGCACGATCATCGGCGTCGGTGCACTCGAGTACCCGGCCGAGTGGGCCGGCGCGAGCCTGGAGACGCTCAACCGCAACGCCGTGAGCAAGATCCTCACGCTGACCAGCACCTACGACCACCGCATCATCCAGGGCGCCCAGTCCGGCGACTTCCTGCGCATCGTGCACTCACTGCTGCTCGGCGAGCACGGCTTCTACGACGAGATCTTCGAGAGCCTGCGCATCCCCTACGAGCCGATCCGCTGGGTGCAGGACGTCGACACCTCGCACGACGACGACATCAACAAGGTCGCGCGCGTCCAGGAACTCATCCACGCCTACCGCGTGCGCGGCCACCTCATGGCCGACACCGACCCGCTGGAGTACAAGCAGCGCCGCCACGAGGACCTCGACGTCACGACCCACGGCCTGACGCTGTGGGATCTCGACCGCACTTTCGCGACCGGTGGCTTCGGCGGCCAGCCGTTCCTGAAGCTGCGCAAGATCCTGGGCATCCTGCGCGACTCGTACTGCCGCACCATCGGCGTGGAGTACATGCACATCCAGGACCCGGAGCAGCGCACGTGGATCCAGCAGAAGATCGAGGTGGGCTACGCCAAGACCACCCGTGAGGAGCAGCTGCGCATCCTTCGCCGCCTGAACGCGGCCGAGGCGTTCGAGACCTTCCTGCAGACCAAGTTCGTCGGGCAGAAGCGCTTCTCCCTCGAAGGTGGCGAGTCCGTCATCGCGCTGCTCGACCGGGTGCTCTCACGAGCCGCCGAGGACAAGCTGCACGAGGTCTGCATCGGGATGCCGCACCGCGGCCGCCTGAACGTCCTCGCCAACATCGCGGGCAAGTCCTACGGGCAGATCTTCCGTGAGTTCGAGGGCAAGCAGGACCCCCGCTCGGTGCAGGGTTCGGGTGACGTGAAGTACCACCTCGGCACCGAGGGCACCTTCACCGGCGAGGACGGCTCGACCACCAAGGTCTACCTCGCCGCCAACCCCTCCCACCTCGAGGCCGTCAACCCGGTGCTCGAAGGCATCGTGCGGGCCAAGCAGGACCGCCTCAACCTCGCGGGTGAGGACTTCACCGTCCTGCCGGTGCTCCTGCACGGTGACGCCGCCTTCGCTGGGCAGGGAGTCGTCGCCGAGACGCTCAACCTCTCGCAGCTGCGCGGCTACCGCACCGGCGGAACGGTGCACGTCGTCATCAACAACCAGGTCGGCTTCACCACCTCGCCGAGCTCGTCACGGTCCTCGACGTACTCCACCGACGTGGCCCGGATGATCCAGGCGCCGATCTTCCACGTCAACGGCGACGACCCCGAGGCCTGCGTGCGCGTGGCCGAGCTCGCCTACGAGTTCCGCAAGGAGTTCCGCAAGGACGTCGTCATCGACATGGTCTGCTACCGCCGCCGCGGTCACAACGAGGGCGACGACCCGTCGATGACCCAGCCGCTGATGTACAACCTCATCGAGGCCAAGCGCAGCGTCCGCAAGCTCTACACCGAGTCCCTCATCGGCCGTGGCGACATCACCGTCGAGGATGCCGGCGTGGTGCTGCGCGACTACCAGCAACAGCTCGAGCGGGTCTTCGTCGAGACCAAGGCGGCGCTGAAGGAAGCCGAGGCCGAGCCGGCCGACACGGCGTACTCGGGCACCGACGTCGAGGGCCACACCGGTCTGGAGCCGCCGGCGGCACAGACCCGCGGCGCCGACCGCACCAAGCACTCCTCGACGCACACCGCGATCAGCCCGGAGATGCTCACCCGCCTCGGCGACGCCTTCATCGACATCCCGGCCGGGTTCACCGTGCACCCCAAGCTCAAGCAGATGCTCGAGAAGCGCGCCACGAGCACCCGAGAGGGTGGGATCGACTGGGGCACCGGTGAGCTGCTCGCCTTCGGTTCCCTCCTCATCGACGGCACCCCCGTGCGCCTCGCTGGCCAGGACAGCCGCCGCGGCACCTTCGTCCAGCGCCACGCGGTGCTCATCGACAAGGAGAACGCCGCCGAGTGGACTCCGCTGCTCTACCTCGGTGAGGGCCAGGGCAAGTTCTGGGTCTACGACAGCCTGCTGTCGGAGTTCGCGGCAATGGGCTTCGAGTACGGCTACTCGGTCGAGCGGCCCGACGCCCTCGTGCTGTGGGAGGCCCAGTTCGGCGACTTCTTCAACGGCGCCCAGACCATCGTCGACGAGTTCATCTCGAGCTCGGAGCAGAAGTGGGGCCAGCGGTCCTCGGTGGTCCTGCTGCTCCCCCACGGCTACGAGGGACAGGGTCCGGACCACTCCTCGGCCCGCATCGAGCGCTTCCTCACGATGTGCGCCGAGGGCAACATGACGGTGGCCTACCCCTCGACCCCGGCGTCCTACTTCCACCTGCTGCGTCGTCAGGCCTACGCCCGCCCCCGCCGCCCGCTCATCGTCTTCACGCCGAAGTCGATGCTGCGCCTGAAGGCCGCGAGCTCGGCCCCGGAGGACTTCACCACCGGCGGCTTCCAGCCGGTCATGGCCGACCGGGAGGGCGCGACCTCCGGCGAGGTGACCCGCGTACTCATCGCCGCCGGCAAGGTCGTCTACGACCTGCTCGCCGAACGCGAGCAGCGCGGTGACACCTCGACAGCGATCCTGCGCCTGGAGCAGTACTACCCGCTGCCCGCCGCCGACCTCGCCGAGCAGTTGGCGAAGTACCCGAACGCCGAGATCGTCATCGTCCAGGACGAGCCGAAGAACCAGGGTGCCTGGCCGTTCCTCGCGCTCAACCTGCCCGAGGCCCTCCAGGCACTCGGTGAGAACCGGCTGCCCACGGTGGTGTGCCGCCCGGCATCCGCCTCTCCGGCGACCGGATCGACGAAGAAGCACCAGATCGAGCAGGCCGACCTGATCGCCCGCGCCTTCGACCGCTGAGGGTCGACACGCCGGATGCCGTGCGCCGCCCGGGCGCACGGCGTCCGGCTGCGGGCGGGTAACCTCACAGCGTGTACTTCACCGACCGTGGTATCGAGGAGCTCCAGACCCGGCGCGGCGACGAGGAGGTCACGTTCGACTGGCTGGCGGAGCAGTTGCGCACGTTCGTCGACCTCCACCCGGACTTCGAGGTGCCCGTGGAGCGGCTGGCCACCTGGCTGGCCCGACTGGACGATGAGGACGAGTGACCCGCTGATGTCGTACGAACTGCCCGACGAGGGCCAGGCCCCCATCGAGTTCCGGCCGAGCGCCGAGGCCCAGGTGGTCGCTGAAGGTCCGCGCGACCTCGCCCTGGTCTTCCTCGGTGGCTCGCTCGTCGCGGGTGTCGGGGACCCGAAGGGTCAGGGGTGGGTGACCCGGGTGGTCGGCCGCACGCAGCATCCCGACCTCGAGCTCACGGCCTACAACCTGGGGGTGCGCGGCGACACCTCCGCCGACGTCCTGCACCGGTGGACCACCGAGGTCCCGTCACGGTGGTCGGGTCGCAGCGAGCGGCGCATCGTCGTCTCCGTCGGCACCAACGACGTGCTCCAGGGCATCTCCCTCGCCCGGCACCGGCTCAACCTGGCGAACCTGCTCGATGACGCGGCGACCGCGGGGGTCGGCACGTTCGTCGTCAGCCCCCCGCCGACCGACGACGCCGACCTCAACTCCCGACTCGAGGTGCTCGTCGAGGCGCAGGCCGACGTGTGCGGTCGACGCGACGTCCCGTTCGTCGACTCGTTCACCCCGCTGGCCGGCCACGACCAGTGGCGAACCGACCTGGCTGCGAGCCGGGTCGCCCACCACCCGGGGCAGGCCGGTTACGGCCTCATCGCGTGGCTCGTGCTGCACCACGGCTGGGGCCCGTGGCTGCAGATCTCCTGACGCTCGCGCTCACGCAGGCAGGGTGACGAACTCGCGCACCAGGTCGGCGAACCGGTCGGGGTCGTCGAGGTGCGGGAAGTGCCCCGCCCCCTGGAACAGCTCGACCCGGCACTCGGGGATGGACGTCGTCGCCGATGCCGCGTGCCACGCGGGGATCATCCGGTCCTTGGTGCCCCAGACCACGAGGGTGGGCGTGGGGGCGACCTCAGGCAGGTAGTCGTGGGCCGTGACGCTCTGGCCACCGGGGTCGATGACCGCGCGGGTCGTGGCGAGGAAGGCCCGGCGGGTGTCAGCGTCACCGAGGGAGGTGAAGCCATGCCACACCTGGGTGATGTCGGAGCCCGGGTGCACCCCGACCTTCTGCAGGGCGCGGCCGGCCGAGGCCAGGCGGTCGCGCATCCACCCGGACGCGATGACCGGCAGCACGTACTCAGCGCCCGGGAGGGTGGCCGAGCGCAGCAGGGGGCTGACCTCGCGCCCGAGCCCACCACTGGCCACGAGCACGAGCCGATCGACCCGCTCGGGGAACAGGTAGGAGAACACCATGGCGATGCCGCCGCCCAGCGAGTGCCCGACGAGCGTCACCTGCTCGATCTCGAGGCGATCCAGAAGGTCGCGAAGGGTCGCAGCATGTGCCCCGAGGGAGTAGTCCCCCATCGGCTTTGCCGACTCACCGTGGCCGAACAGGTCCGGGACGATGACGCGGTGGTCCTCGTCGAGCCGGTCGACGAGGTGGGTCCACTGGCGCTGGCTCCCGAGCAGGCCGTGGATGAACAGCAGTGCCGGGCCGCTGCCGCTGTCGCTGTAGGAGAAGGTGTGCCCGTGCAGGGTCACCGTGTGCTCGGTGGACGTCGCGTTCACGATGGCTCCTGATGGCAGGCATGGGGTGGGAACGCCTCAGGTTACCGCTGAGTAGCCTCGCGTGTGACCGGGTGTGATCAGATCGTGAAGACGACCTTGCCGCTCACCCGCCCGGCCACCATCGCCTCGAAACCTTCCCGGGCATCCGCGAGCGGCAGCACGGAGTCCACGAGCGGCTCGATGCCGGCGTCGACGACGAACCGGGACAGCCGTTCGAGCTCGTCACGCGTGCCCATCGTCGACCCGACGACGCGGAGCTGCTTGAAGAAGATCTTGGTCAGCTCGGCCTTGGCCGGTGCGTCCCCCGAGGTCGCGCCGGAGATGACGATGGTGCCCCCGGGGCGCAGGCTGTTGACGGAGTGCGACCACGTCGCGGCGCCGACGGTCTCCATGACGGCGTCGACCCGCTCGGGGAGGCGGGCGCCGCTCGAGAACGCCTGGTCGGCACCCAGGGCGAGCGCCTGCTCACCGCGAGCCTCGTCGCGGCTGGTGACCCACATGCGCAGTCCGGCAGCCGAGCCCAGCTGCACCAGAGCGGTGGCCACGCCACCGGCGGCCCCCTGGACGAGCACGGTCGAACCGGGCTGGACGTCTGCGTTCGTGAACAGCATCCGGTAGGCCGTGAGCCACGCGGTGGGCAGGCAGGCCGCATGCTCCCAGGACAGCCCTGCGGGTTTTGGGACGAGGTTGCGGGCTGGCACCGCGACGACCTCCGCGAGCGTGCCGTCGTACACCTCGGAGAGCAGGCTGCGCCGCGGGTCGAGCGTCTCGTCGCCGGCCCACCCGGGGGAGGAGACGACCGCGTGCACGAGCACCTCGTTGCCGTCGGCGTCGACCCCCGCACCGTCACACCCGAGCACCATCGGCAGTCGGTCGGCAGGCAGCCCCACCCCGCGCAAGGACCACACGTCGTGGTGGTTGAGCGCCGCAGTGCGCAGCCGCACCGTGGTCCACCCGTCGGGGACACTCGGCTCGGGCCGTTCACCGACGGTCAGGCCGGTCAGGGGGTCGGACATCGACTGGCTGGTGCAGGTCACGGCGAGCATGACCTGACCCTACGACCCCGCCGCATCCTGCGCCCCGTTCCGGGTCACACGGAACGCGTTCTGGGCGCCAGGACCGTCGGGGCCGACCGGTGCAGGGCATCGCGCCAGTGCGGCAAGGGCTGCACGCCGGCCGTCTCCCACATGTCATGCGACAGCACGCTGTACGCCGGTCGCGGCGCCGGCAGCGGGAAGTCCTCGGTCGCGATCGGTGTCACCCGCTGCGGGTCCAGGCCGAGTTCCTCGAACACCGCACGCGCCAGGTCGAACCACGAGCACTCGCCGGACGACGTCCCGTGCCAGATGCCGAAGGGGGCGCCTGCGTCGACGATCCTCACGATGGCCTCAGCGAGGTCGACGGTCCACGTCGGTTGCCCGACCTGGTCGGCCACGACGGTCAGGGTCTCGCGCTCACCGGCCAGTCGCTGCATCGTCGCCGGGAAGTTCTTGCCGCCGGCGCCGTAGAGCCAGGCGGTGCGCACGATCCACGAGCGCGAGCAGTTCGCGCGAACCGCCCACTCCCCCGCGGCCTTGGTGCGGCCGTAGGCGGACGCCGGGGCGACGGGTGCGTCGGCGGCGTACGGTTCGTCGCCCGAACCGGCGACGACGTAGTCGGTCGAGATCTGGACCATGGCGGCGCCCGCCCGCTCGGCCGCGGTGGCGAGGTTCGCGGCACCGACCGCGTTGACGGCGAAGGCTCGGGCCTCGTCGCTCTCAGCGGCATCCACCGCGGTGTACGCGGCGCAGTTCACGACGACGTCGTGTCCGGCCACCTGCTCGGCACACTGGGCGGGGTCGAGGATGTCGAGGCCGGGGAGGTCACCTCGGGTGACCACGTGCCCGGCGTCCTCGAGGACCGCGCACAGGTCCTGACCGAGCATGCCTGCGGCACCGGCGACGAACCAGCGAGCCATCAGGGGGCCACGACCTTCTGGGTGCGGGCATACCTGGCCTCGGTGGCGTCCTTCTGCGGGCGCCACCACGCCTCGTTCTCGCGGTACCACTCGATCGTCGCGGCAAGACCGTCGCGGAAGCTCTCGTAGCGGGGCGACCAGCCGAGTTCGGAGCGCAGCCGACCCGCCTCGATGGCGTACCGCATGTCGTGCCCGGCCCGGTCGGTCACGTGGTCGTACGCGTCGGGCTCCTGGCCCATCAGCTCGAGGATCATCCGCACGACGTCGCGGTTGTTGACCTCACCGTCGGCCCCGATGAGGTAGGTCTCGCCGATGACGCCCTTGTCGATGATCGTCCAGACCGCCTCGTTGTGGTCGTCGACGTGGATCCAGTCGCGCACGTTGAGTCCGGCGCCGTAGAGCTTGGGCCGGACCCCGTCGAGGACGTTGGTGATCTGGCGCGGGATGAACTTCTCGACGTGCTGGCGCGGGCCGTAGTTGTTCGAGCAGTTCGAGATCGTCGCGCGCAGACCGAACGAGCGCACCCACGCCCGCACGAGCAGGTCGGAGCCGGCCTTGGTCGAGGAGTAGGGCGAGCTCGGGTTGTACGGGGTGTCCTCGGTGAACTTCTTCGGGTCATCGAGCTCGAGGTCGCCGTAGACCTCGTCGGTGGAGATGTGGTGGTAGCGCACGTCGTGCCGGCGGGCTGCCTCGAGCAAGGTGAAGGTGCCGATGAGGTTGGTGCGCACGAACGGGCTCGGGTCCTCGAGCGAGTTGTCGTTGTGCGACTCGGCGGCGAAGTGCACGACCACGTCGGCGTCGGCGACGAGCGGGTCGACGACAGCGGCATCCGCGACGTCCCCCTCGACGAACGTCACCCGGTCGCCGACCCCGGACAGCGAGTCCGTCGACCCGGCGTAGGTGAGGGCATCGAGCACCGTGACCTGCACGTCGGGACGGGTCGCGAGGGTGAGGTGGACGAAGTTGCTGCCGATGAACCCGGCGCCGCCGGTGACGAGGACCTTCATGGCGCCAAGGGTAGTGGCCCGCGCGCCGTCGGCCCCGCCGACTAGGCTCGGGCCCATGAAGGGCATCATCCTCGCCGGCGGCTCCGGCACGCGACTGCACCCGATCACCCGGGGCATCTCGAAACAGCTCATGCCGGTCTACGACAAGCCGATGGTGTACTACCCGCTGTCGACGCTGATGATGGCCGGGATCCGCGAGGTCCTGCTCATCACGACCCCGCAGGACCTCGAGCAGTTCCAGCGCCTCCTCGGCGACGGCAGCGCCTGGGGCATCGAGCTGTCGTACGCCGTGCAGCCGAGCCCCGACGGGCTCGCCCAGGCCTTCGTCATCGGCGCGGACTTCATCGGCAGCGACTCGGTCGCCCTCGTGCTCGGCGACAACATCTTCCACGGCACCGGCCTCGGCACCGCGCTGCGCTCGCTCACCGACGTGCGCGGGGGCCACATCTTCGCCTACCACGTGAGCGAGCCCTCGGCCTACGGCGTCGTCGAGTTCGCCACCGACGGAACCGTGCTCTCCATCGAGGAGAAGCCCGAGAACCCCCGCTCGGAGTACGCCGTGCCGGGCCTGTACTTCTACGACAACGACGTCGTCGAGATCGCGCGCAGCCTCAAGCCCAGCCCCCGAGGTGAGCTGGAGATCACTGCGGTCAACGAGACCTACCTGCGCCGCGGCGACCTCACCGTGACCGTGCTACCCCGCGGCACGGCGTGGTTCGACACCGGCACCTTCGAGGGCCTGATGGACGCCAGCCAGTTCGTCCACGTCGTCGAGGCCCGGCAGGGCTACAAGATCGGCTGCGTCGAGGAGATCGCCTGGCGGGCCGGCTGGATCGACGACGAGGCGTTCGCCGCCCTCGGTGACGACCTCCTGAAGTCGGGGTACGGGACCTACCTGCACGCCTGCCTCGCGCGGGGACGGTCGGGCTCCTGATGCACATCGAGCCGCTGTCCATCGCTGGCGCCTTCGTCGTCACCCCGCGGCAGTTCCCCGACGACCGGGGGGTCTTCCTCGAATCCTTCCGTGGCGACCGCCTCGCCGAGCACCTCGGGCACCGGCCGGACATCGTGCAGACCAACGTCTCGGTCTCGGCGCGGGGCACGGTCCGTGGCATCCACTTCGCCGACGTCCCCCCCGGGCAGGGCAAGTACGTGACGGCCCTGACCGGGTCCCTCGTCGACTACGTCATCGACGTGCGGGTGGGCTCCCCCACGTTCGGGCAGTGGGAAGCGGTCACCCTCGACACCACCGACCGGCGGGCGGTGTACCTCTCCGAGGGGCTGGGGCACGCGTTCTGCGCGCTCGAGGACGACACCACGGCCATGTACCTCTGCACGGCCACCTACAACCCGACCGGCGAGCACGGCATCCACCCGCTGGACGCCGAGGTCGGCCTCACCCTGCCCGACGGCATCGAGCCGCTGCTGTCGGCCAAGGACGAGGCGGCCCCGACCCTCGCCGACGCGGCGGCATCCGGCCTCCTCCCGACCTACGCCGCGTGCACGGCCTGGGCGGCCACCCTCGCCGAACGCCCCCGCTGACGGCGGACGGACGGCATCCCTGGTCCGGATGCCGTCCGCTCACCACCCGGGTCAGCTCACCTGCCGCTCCTGGCCAGGGCCACCACGGCTGAGGCAACGGAGTCGGTGACGCCCTCCTGGAACACCGAGGGCACGATGCACTCGGCACTCGGCTCCTCGACGAGGTCAGCGATCGCGTGGGCGGCCGCGAGCTTCATCGCCTCGGTGATCCGGGGGGCTCCGGAGTCCAGGGCGCCACGGAAGATCCCGGGGAAGGCCAGCACGTTGTTGATCTGGTTCGGGAAGTCCGAGCGGCCGGTGGCCACGATGGCCGCGTGCCGGTGCGCGACGTCCGGGTGCACCTCAGGCGTCGGGTTGGCGAGCGCGAAGATCATGCCGCCCGGCGCCATGAGAGCCACCTCGTCCTCCGGGACGGTGCCACCGGACACCCCGATGTAGACGTCGGCGCCGGTCAGGGCGGTGCTGATCCGGCCCGAGAGGCCGCGTGGGTTGGTCGAGGCCGCCAGCCGGCTCTTGTGGCCGGTGAGGTCCTGGCGGGACGGTGAGATGATGCCGCGCGAGTCACAGACGACGACGTCGCGCACGCCGGCACGCTGGAGCAGCTTGGTCACGGCGACCCCGGCCGCACCCGCCCCGGAGACGACGACCCGCTGCTCGGGCAGGCGACGGTCCAGCACTCGCACGGCGTTCAGCAGCCCCGCGAGGACGACGATCGCCGTGCCGTGCTGGTCGTCGTGGAAGACGGGGATGTCGAGGCGCTCCTTGAGTTGCTCCTCGATGTCGAAGCAGCGCGGGGCCGAGATGTCCTCGAGGTTGATGCCTCCGTATGACGGCGCGATGCGGGCGATGGCGTCGACGAGCTCGTCGACCGTGCCCGTCTCCATGACCACCGGCACCGCGTCGATGCCGGCGAAGTGCTTGAACAGCACCGCCTTGCCCTCCATGACCGGCATGGCCCCGAGCGGGCCGATGTCGCCGAGACCGAGCACCGCCGTGCCGTCGCTGATGACGGCCACGGTGTTGCCGCGTGCGGTGTACCGGCTCGACAGGGAGGGGTCGGCCGCGATGGCCAGCGACACCTCGGCGACGCCGGGCGTGTAGAGCAGCGAGAGGTCGTCCCGGTCGCGCAACGGCTTGGTCGCGTGTACCCCGAGCTTGCCGCCCTCGTGAGCACGAAAGACCGGGCTCTCCGGGTCGACGAAGGGGACGAGGGGCGACGCAGCCATGGGAGGCAGCTCCTTCGGGGCGACGCGTCAGAAGCAGACGCGCGGGGGGTGGAAGCGCCCACGACGACGGTGGGCGGCGCGGCATCCGGGGAAGGGGTGAGGTTCCGAACGGCTCGCAGGGCGCGGGGGTGGCTGCGCTGCGCGCCATCATGACACGCTCGCCGGGTCCAGCACAGGGTCCACGGTGTGACCCCCGTCGCGTCCCCGGACCACGGAATCCGTTGCGCATGTTGTTACCGAGGCGTGACGTGCGCAGGGCCCGGCGGTGGCAGTATCGCCCTCGTACCCCCGTGCCGCGTCGCACCCCTGCGGCACGCCCCCGTGAAAGGACGCACATGTTCCGCACCCGCGCGCTGGCCCTGGCCGCCGTCGCCTCGACCGCCCTCGCCCTGACCGCCTGTGGTTCCGACTCCCTCTCCGAGGGTGACGCGAGCGCCACTCCCGAAGCGTCGACGAGCGCCCCGACCGTCGACGAGGCCCTGGTCGCCAAGCTCCCCGAGAGCATCAAGAGCGCCGGCGTCATCAAGATCGGCACCGACGCCACCTACCAGCCCAACGAGTTCCTCGACGCCGACGGCAAGACCGTCATCGGCATGGACGTCGACCTCTTCGACGCGGTCATGGCCAAGTTCGGGGTCAAGACCGAGTGGGTTCCCTCCGCCTTCGACGCGATCATCCTCGGCGTCCAGAGCGGCAAGTACGACGTCGGTGTCTCGAGCTTCACGGTGAACAACGAGCGCATGGCGCAGGCCACGATGGTCAGCTACTTCAAGGCCGGCACCCAGTGGGTGACCCAGAAGGGCAACCCGAAGGCCATCAACCCCGACGACGCGTGCGGCAAGACCGTGGCCGTGCAGAAGGGCACCGTGCAGGCCGACGTCGACCTGCCCGCCCGCCAGAAGGCGTGCACGGATGCCGGCAAGCCGGAGATCAACGTCCTCGTCGACGCCGACCAGGCCAAGGTGACCGCCAGCGTTCAGTCGGGCAAGGCCGACGCCATGCTCGTCGACCTCCCGCCGGCCATCGCCGCGGTCGACCTGACCGGTGGCCAGCTCGAGCTGCTCGGTGAGCAGTACGACTCGGCCCCGTACGGCTACGTCCTCAAGAAGGAGGACACCGCGTTCGGTGAGGCCATCGTCGAGGCGCTCAAGCAGCTGGAGTCCGAGGGCACGTACCTCGAGATCCTGACGAAGTGGAAGACCGAGGGCGGCGCGATCAACGACTTCGCCGTGAATCCGACGGTCTCCTGACGCCATGACGTCGACCACGCAGGACCGGCCGGGCCGCATCGAGGCCCGGCCGGTCCGGCACCCCTGGCGGTGGGTTGCCATGGCCGTCATCGCGGTGCTCGCCGCCATGATGGTCAGCTCGTTCCTCACGAACGACAAGTGGAACTTCCCCTTCGCGTTCGAGATCATGCAGCAGAGCCCCGTCATCGAGGGCCTGTGGAAGGGCACCATCTTCGGCACGGTCGGGGCGATGATCCTCGGCATCGGGCTCGGGGTCGTGCTCGCCGTCATGCGGCTGTCGACCAACCCGGTGCTGCGCGGGGTGGCGTTCGTCTACACGTGGTTCTTCCGGGCCATCCCCCGCTACGTCCTGCTCGTGCTCCTCGGCACCGGCATCGGCTTCCTCTACCCCGTGTTCGACATCGGGGTGCCGTTCGGTCAGCAGATCGGCAACGCCCTGGGCATCGAGGGTGGTCTGACGTTCTTCACGCTCGACTACAACAGCATCTCGAGCACCATCTGGGTCGGCATCCTCGGTCTTGGCCTGTCCGAGGCCGCCTACATGGCCGAGATCGCCCGCGCCGGCATCATGTCGGTCGACAAGGGCCAGACCGAGGCCGCCCAGGCCCTCGGCATGCCCCCCGGCAAGACGATGCGGCGCGTCGTGCTGCCCCAGGCGATGCGGGTGATCGTGCCGCCGACGGGTAACGAGACCATCGCGATGGTCAAGGACACCTCGCTGCTCGCCGCGGTTCCCGTCATCGTCGAGCTGTTCTACCAGAGCTACCAGTTCGGCCAGCGCAGCTTCCAGATCATGCCCGGCATCGTCGCGGCGACCATCTGGTACCTCATCGTCTGCTCGATCCTCATGGTCGGTCAGTCCCGCCTCGAGCGCTACTACGGCCGTGGCTTCGGAGCCGTCCCCAAGAAGACCCAGCACAAGCTCACCAAGATCGGGGCGGACCACTGATGGCAGACTCCACGGACCGAACCGGCTCGGATGCCGCGCCGCTCGTCCACGCCGTCAACGTCACCAAGGCGTTCCACGGCAACGAGGTGCTCAAGGGCATCGACATGGACGTCGCCCGCGGCGAGGTCGTCGTCCTCCTCGGCCCGTCCGGGTCGGGCAAGACCACCTTCCTGCGCTGCATCAACCAGCTCGAGACCATCGACGGCGGCCGCATCTGGGTCGACGGCGACCTCATGGGCTACGAGGACCGCGGCGGGGTGCTGCACCACCTCACCGACAAGCAGATCGCTGGACAGCGCCGCGAGATCGGGATGTGTTTCCAACGGTTCAACCTGTTCCCGCACAAGACGGTGCTCGAGAACATCATCGAGGCGCCCACCCAGGTCAAGGGCGTCAGCAAGGCCGAGGCGAAGGCTCGTGCCGTGGAACTGCTCGAGCAGGTGGGGCTGTCCGACAAGCCGGCCGCCTACCCGTCGCAGCTGTCCGGCGGGCAGCAGCAGCGAGTGGCGATCGCGCGGGCGCTCGCGATGGACCCCAAGCTCATGCTCTTCGACGAGCCGACGAGCGCGCTCGACCCCGAACTCGTCGGTGAGGTGCTCAAGGTCATGCGTGACCTGGCCGAAGGCGGTATGACGATGATCGTCGTCACCCACGAGATGGGCTTCGCCCGCGAGGTCGCCGATCGCGTCGTCTTCATGGACGCCGGCGTCGTCGTCGAACAGGGCCCCCCGTCGGAGGTCATCGGCAACCCCCAGCACGCCCGCACCCGGGCCTTCCTGTCCCGCATGCGCCAGGAGGAGGCCGCACACGCCGCCGCCCAGGACCCCATCGCATAGCGGTGAGACCCCGGTCGCGGATGCCGCTGCCCGCCCTCGTGCGGGTACGCGGCGTCTCGATGCTGCCCACCCACCGCGAAGGTGACGTCCTGCTCGTGGTGCGTGGGCGGCATCCGCGCCCCGGCCAGGTCGCCGTCGTGCGCCTTCCCCCGGACGCCTCGGGCACCCCGAGACCGCTGTCTGTCAAACGGGTCACCGGCCCCGATCCGCACGATCCGACCCGGTGGTGGATCGACTCCGACAACGCCGCCCAGGGGCTGACCTCCTTCGACGTCGGTTCGCTCGCGACCGACGACATCGTTGCCGTCGTCGTCGGTCGACTCTGGCGGCCGCTGAGGTAGGTTGACGGGGACCGCGAGATCCCCACATCTTCAGGAGAGAGACCATGCTGTCGCTGTTCCGCATCACCGATGTCTCCGCCCACTGCGACCTGCCCTGTGGCGTGTACGACCCGGCTCAGGCACGCATCGAGGCCGAGTCGATCAAGGCGATCATCGCCAAGGTCGCCGACAACGACGACCCCGACTTCCGCACCCGTGCGATCGTCATCAAGGAGCAGCGCTCCGAACTCGTCAAGCACCACCTCTGGGTGCTGTGGACCGACTACTTCAAGCCCCCGCACTTCGAGAAGTACCCCGAGCTGCACACCCTGGTCAACGAGGCCACGAAGCTTGCGGGCGCGTCCGGCACCAAGGGCGAGCTCGACGCGGCGAAGGCGGACGAGCTGCTCGCCAAGATCGACGAGATCGCCAAGATCTTCTGGGAGACCAAGAAGGCCTGACCCGGCCTTCCTGACCTACCTGTCGGCAGCCGACCGACATGCCGCTTCGCGGTGTGTCGGTCGGCTTGCTGCAGGAAGGGTCAGGACGACGGTGGCGGAACGCTCGCCACGTAGACCTCGCCGGATCCCTCGAGAGCGACCGTCCCCTCACCCGCAGGCAGGAACGCGGACTCGGCGTCACGCAGGTCGAGCACCCGGGAGCCCGAGCGAAGGGTGACCGTGCCCCGCAGGCAGAACGCGATGCGAGGCCCCCTGCCACCGGGCAGGACGCGCCCGGGCGTCACCCGATAGAGCACGAACCGGTCCGACATGCTGTCAAAGACCTCGAGGCCCGGCTCCACCACGCGTCCACGACCGGCGATGCCACCCGCGCGCGGGTCGACGATCCGCAGGAGCTCCGCGACGTTGACCTCCTTGCTGGTCAGTCCGGCGCGCACCACGTTGTCGGAGTTGGCGAGCACCTCGATCCCGAGCCCTCGCACGTACGAGTGCAGCACTCCTGCCGCGACGTCGACGTACTCCCCCGGCTCGAGGACGCGGTAGTGCATGAGCAGCAGGACGACGAGCCCGATGTCGTCGGGGTGCTCCTCGGCCACCCCGACGATGGCGGCGGCCTCGTGGCCGAGGTCATCTCCCGACGCCTCGAGCCGGACACAGGCGGCCACGATCGATCGTGCGAACTCGTCGACCTCCTCCGCCGGGGTCGCGAGCACGAGTGCCAGCGCCTCGTGCACCGGGTCCGCCGCCGACGACGCCTGCTCGACGATCGTCGTGAACCGGTTGACCTTCAGGCGCCGAGCCAGCTCGACGACCTCGACGAAACTGCGCATGCCGACGAACACCTCGAAGGGGGCCAGCGCCAGCAGCAGCTCGGGTTTGGCCCAGTCGTCGACGTAGACGGCATCGCGGGTCCGGGCGCGCTCCGCGCACGCCTGCTCGGCCGTGGGGTGTGCCTGGATCGAGATGGCCCGCCCCGGGGCCAGCACCTTGAGCAGGAAAGGGAGTCGAGGGCCGAACCGATCGATGCAGTCAGCCCCCAGCTCCTGGACGGCATCGGCGGCGATCACGGCGGCGAGGTCCGGGTTGCCCGGGCGATCAGTGCCGCTCGCACCTCCCTCGTGGGCCCCCATCCACAGTTCGGACTCCGGTTCCGGGCTCGGGATGTCACGGCCCTGCAGGCTGGCGATCGAGACGCGCGATCCCCACGCGTCGGAGAAGACGACGGGCGTCAGACGATCCACGGCAGAGCAACTCTCGGGGTCCGGGGTCCCGCTCGGCGTGCACTGGCCGAAGCGGGTGGAAGAACGACCTCAGATGCTAACGCGGATCACGGTGCCCGGGGCCGGACCGGCCGGGGGCAGTGGCCGACGTCACCACCGCAAGTGCCGTCACGACGTCCGGGTCGTACTCGTAGCCCAGTCCCAGTTGGATCCGCTCGAGCGCGGCGTCGACGGCCGACGCCCCCGAGTCCTTCTGGGTGAGGTCGTCGTACGCGTTCGCCACCTTGATGATCCGACTCCCGAGGGCGACGTCCTCCCCGAGTTCGCGCACCCGCCGGTACGGAGTGGGCACCGATTCGACGATCGAGGCGATGTTCTCCAGCCCCGAGGCCCGGCGGATGATGCGAGCGCCCTCGCTGGAGATCTCCAGCTGGTCACTCGGTGCAGCCAGCACCGTGGCACCACCGGGAATGGGCTCGGTCAACGAGATCTGGCCGAGATCGTGCAGCAGGGCTGCGTATTCGACGTCTCGCAGCTCACGGCCCGACAGGCCGAGCACCCGGCCCATCCGCACGCTGGAGACCGCGACCCGCTCAGCGTGCCCCGAGGGGGTGTACCCACCAGCCTCGGTGAGCCCGGAGAGGATGGCGATCGTCTGTCGGTAGATCTCTCGGTTCCTCGAGGCCCGGTCCACGGCCACGTACGTGATGGCGAGCGGGAACAGCGCAACGGGCAGTGCCAGGAGTCCCAACTGCGGTGCCATGAGCGCAACCATCGGCCCCGTGGTGATGACCGCATAGGTGAGCGGGGCCACCTCTCCGGCCTCGTCCCGCAGCGCGGAGGACCACGCCGTGCGCTGACGTTCCGAGCGCACCGCGGACGACAACCCGATCTCGACGGTGAGACCGATGGCGGCGATGACGAGGAACCCGGCAGCCACGACGGCGAGCGGCACCTGCTCGCCGACATCGAGGTCCCAGAGCGGTAGGCCCCACGGGCTCGCTGCCCGCGCCAACCAGGCGGCCACACCGACGCCGACGAGGCGGGCCGCCATCTGGTCGACGCGCACCGCACGACCGAAGGCCAATCGCACCACCGCCGCGAGGACCAGCCCCGCCGCCACGACCAGCACGACGACCCCGGAGGGCACGTCGAAGGTCGGCTCGCCTGCGATGTCCCCGACGAACGCGAGCGCCAAGGCTGACGCCGACGCGAGCGGCGCCGCCTCCCGCCGGCTCGGCATCCGCAGTCGCACCAACTCTCCGGCCACGAGGGCGACGACGAACACGACGATCGTCCGGTAGTGCAGGCCCGACGCCCAGCCAGCACTGCCGAATGCCGTCGTGAGGGCTGCCGCGGCCGTGAGGATGCCGAGTGCGAGCAGGGCGGCTGCTCGGGGTCGCTCGAGGAGCGGACGCGGGACGCTCATGCGCCGGCCACGTTTGCTCGGCGCACGAGAGCCTGCTCGAGGGTCGGCAGCAGGCCGTGGTCATCCGGGGAGCGTGCTCGAAGGGCCGCCATGGCCTCGTCATGGGTGAGCACACGGCCATCAGGGCTACCGACCTCGGTGAGGAGGTCGTACTCGTCGGCCAGTCCGACCACCAGCGCTGGCAACCCCAGGGCTGCGCCCTCGGCGCCCGACCCGACGGCCTCGCGGTGGTGGGCGACGGCATCCACCGATCCGGCGAGGAAACCGACTTCCTGCACCAGGCGAGCACCTCGCTGCGGATAGTCGCCCAGCGCGACGCTGGCACCGACGGATTCGCGGCGCACCGTCGCCGTCGGCAGCGTCGTCAGGCCCAGATCGTGAAGCATGCCCGCGGCGCGGATGTCGGCGACGACGGCAGGGCGCAGTCCGAGCGACTCAGCCATGTGCACACTGAGCTGGGCCACCCGCGCGCTGTGTCCGGCCAGGTGCGGCGCCTTGGACTCCACAGCGCCGACCAGCACCCCGAGGGCCCGCTCATGGCCCTTGACCTCGTCGCTGTACTGGTTGAAGGCCCACCGGGCCACGAGCAGTGGTGGGAGCACGAGGACGACCCCGAACGGGCCGAGACCCACCGGCTCCCAGAGCACCACCAGGATGAACGCGATGACGCCGTAGCCGAGCTGGTTCGGGCCGCTCGTGACCAGCAGGCGCCAGATCTGGGTGCGCATCGGGACACCCTGGGCCAGCCTGACGACCATGGCGATGAGCAGCAGGTTGGCAAGCGCCTGCGCGACATCGGCGACCAGGATCGGGAGACCGACGGCGCGAGCGATCTCCCACGGACCCGTGAGGCCCGCACCCCCGACCACCCCGCCGGCAGCCCGGTACACGACGCCCCCGAAGACCCCGAGCAGGGAGAACATGCCGGTGTTGAACAGGCGAGCCCGCCACGGCTGTTTGCCCCTCTGGAGCGGGCCCACGAGGATCCCGACGATGCCGGCCCCGGCGGGGCCGAGGAGGGCCATGGACGCCACGAGGACGATGCTGGAGAACGACAGACTGACGCTGTTCGTCGTGAGTCCGATGCTCCCCTGCCACCACGTGAGCACGGCGAGGACCAGCAACACGGCCAACGCCACGTCCATGACGAGGCCGTCGATGCGGATGGCGGCTGCCGTGGCACCCAGCCCGGCCGTGAAGACGACGGCGACGAAGACGCTGAGGGCTGACGGCTGCACCACCCGCCCGAGGATGGGGCGATGTCCAGCAGAGCCAGTCATCGACATCCGCACACGATGGGTCAGCCGCCCCAGCCCCACCCGAGGCCCGTGTCGGTCCCGGACCTACCGTTCCCGCCCGGGACGACCAGGTCTTCACCGGCGGTCGCAGGCGCCTCACCAGACGCGCTCACGACGACCGTGGGCCCGACCGTGACGCCCTGCGACGCGGACGCCCCCGCAGGGGCACCGAGAGCCACCGCGACGAGTGCGGCGACAGCACACATGCTCCGAAGTCTGGTCATGCCACGTCCTTTCATCCAGCGCCTCTCAACGTCCTTGCGGCGCCCTGAACCTCGAGTGTCCCACGACCGCGGAGGACCTCGGGTCTCCAACTGCCGCCGGTGTGCGACAATCGTGCGTGAACGTTGCTGCCCTTCGAGGCAGTCACGCGTATCGACTCCCCCGACGAAAGGCAGCCTGATGAGCAAGCGCGCCCGCAAGCGTCGCTCGCGCAAGGGCAACAAGGCCAACCACGGCCGCAAGCCCAACGCCTGAGCGCACGCACCGCACGACGAAACACCCGGCACGCCATGTGGCATGCCGGGTGTTCTGCGTCGCGGGTGGTCTCGCCTGAGCCCTCGGCCCGGACCTGCTGGCGTCAGCGCTCGTTCTCGACCTGGATCATGGTGATCCGGGCCATGATCTGGGTCCTGATGGCCATGGGGGCGGTCTCGCCCTGGCAGGAGCGCCGCACCACCTGCTTGAGGGCGACGTCGAGGTCGTGCTCGGCCAGACAGGGCTGGCACTCACCGAGGTGCGCGGCGACGCGGCGCACGTCGTCCGCGCTCATCTCGCCGTCGAGGTACTCGAAGATCCGGTGCAGGACCTCGGAGCAGTCGCCGTGGCCGGCGTGGGTGTCGTTGGCGTCAGGGGTCATGACTCCTCCTGGGTCCCGAAGCCACGCTCGCGGGCGTAGTCGGTGAGCAGCGCACGCAACTGGCGGCGGCCACGGTGCAGACGAGACATCACGGTGCCGATCGGCGTGCCCATGATCTCCGCGATCTCCTTGTAGGCGAAGCCCTCGACGTCGGCGAGGTATACCGCCATCCGGAAGTCGTCAGGAAGCTCCTGCAGGGCCCGCTTGACCTCGGAGTCGGGAAGGTGCTCCAGCGCCTGGGTCTCCGCGGACTTCAGCCCGGTGCCGGTGTGGGACTCGGCCCGTGCCAGCTGGTAGTCCTCCACCTCGGCCGCGTCGGACTGCAACGGCTCGCGCTGCTTCTTGCGGTAGGTGTTGATGTAGGTGTTGGTGAGGATGCGGTACATCCACGCCTTGAGATTGGTCCCCGGCTGGTACTGGTGGAAGGCGGCATACGCCTTGGCGTAGGTCTCCTGGAGCAGGTCCTCGGCGTCGGCAGGGTTGCGGGTGGTGCGCATCGCTGCGGCGTACAGCTGGTCGAGGAGCGGCAGGGCCTCACGCTCGAAGCGGGCCTGACGGTCTGCCGTGGACTCGGTGGCGACGTCGATGGGCTCGGCAGGGCTCTCGTCGACGGGCGTGGTTGGAGTGGTCATCACTTCCCAGCCTATCCGGGCCCGGCGCGGGGCCGTGGTGTCGAGGACGAGCACGGTGTCGAACCTTTCGGACGGCGAACTTCGGAACAGGTCGGTCAACACCACCTCTCCGTGGAGCATTCCCCCCGACGTCCGAGATTCAGGGGTCAGCACCGCGAGAGGGCGGAGGTCACCGCCGTCGCCACGAGGGCCGCGGAGCGCTCCAGGGAGTGGGTTCCCGCAACCTCGTGAACGGCTGCGCCCGTGAGGACCTCGCGCACCTCCTCGGGGGTTCCGAACGGGTCACTCACCCCCTGGATCACGTGAACGGTGATGCCGTGCCGGCCCGGTTCGCGCAGTTCCTCACCTCGCGATCGCTCGGGACGACCGGGCGGGTGCAGGGGGAACGACAGCGCCAGCACCGCGTTCGCCCCGACCGCGGCAGCCGTGCGGCAGGCGACCCGGGCGCCCGCGCTGCGCCCACCGACGACGAGCGGCCCCCCGTTCGGACGGTGGGCGTGGAGTGTCGGGAGCACCGCGAGCCAGGCGCGGTCCAGGGATGCCGGCTGGCCACCGATCCGCCGCCCGGCCACGCGCCACGGTTGGTCGACGAGCGCGACCGTCCACCCGGCATCCACGGCTGCATCCCTGCTGGCGGTGACGTCGTCGGTCCAGCGCAGTCCGCCGGCACCGTGCCCGAGGACGAGCAGACCGACCGGGATGCCGTCGGGCTGGGTCACGGTGGTTCGCGCCGGCCCCTCGGGGGTCGCCACGAGCGCGGTCGTCTCTGAACGGGTCACCTCGGGGCCCCGATGACCTCACCCGTCACCGGATCGACCACGCCGACGAGCTGGTCCTCGGGCAGGGGGTCGAGCAGCTGTGGGCCGTTCGCGCGGTTGCTGCTCACAGCGGGTGACACCGGCCAGGCGGTGAAGCGGCCCGGTGGGTAGGGCTCGAGCAGTCCCAGCACCTCGGCAGCCCCGGTTGCGGGATCGAGCCAGGCGTCCCAGTGGCGTGGTTCGAGGACGATGGGGGCTCGGTCGTGGATCCGGTCGAGCCCCGGCTCTGCGGGCCCGGTGATCACCGTGAAGGTGGTGAGCCACGCCATCGGATCGTCGGGGTCGGCCACCGAGGGGTCGCGCCAGAACTCGTAGAGCCCCGCCATGGCGACGCTGGCGCCGTCGACCCGCGAGGTGAAGAACGGCTGCTTGCGGGGTTTGCCCTTGGCGTCCAGGGCGGTCGGCGAGACCTGCCACTCGTACCACCCGCGCGCCGGGACCAGTGCGCGCCTCGTCGCCAGGGCCTTGGCGAACGACGGCTTCTCGGCCACGGACTCGACCCGGGCGTTGATCATCCGGGCAGCGCCCCGGGTGTCCTTGGCCCAGCTGGGGACCAGACCCCACGTGAGCAACCTCAGCTGGCGAACCGCAGGGGCGTCCCGGTCATCGCGCGGTGGACGTTCCAGCACCACGGGGGCCTGCTTGGTCGGGGCGACGTTGTGGTCGGGTCGCCCCGGGGGCGGCTCCTGCGGGGAGACGAGGATGCTGCGCGTGGGCTCCCCGGTGCGGTCGTCGTCGACCTCGAACTCGAGGACGAGTTCGTCCGGATTGGCTGTCGCGGCATAACGACCACACATACGCTCAATCTACGCAGGGGCTGCGGGAGCAACTACCGTAGGAAGAGCACGTCCTCAATCGACGGAACCGACCGGAGACCCCATGACACTCGTTCGTCGAGTCGCCAGACCCCTGCTCGCCGCGATCTTCATCGCCGGCGGCCTGGACCAGTTCAAGCACCCCACGGCGAAGGCGAAGACCGCCGGCCCACTGCTGGCGAAGGTCGGCCCCCGCGTCGGGCTCCCCGATGACCCCGAACTGCTCATCCGCGCCAACGGGATGGCCATGGTCGGAGCAGGCGCGCTGCTCGCGACCGGGCACCTCCCCCGCGTGGCCTCGAGTGTCCTTGCCGTCACCCTGGTGCCGACGACCGTTGCGGCACACGCGTTCTGGAAGGAACAGGATCCCGAGGTGCGCGAGCGCCAGAAGGTGCAGTTCCTGAAGAACCTCGGCCTCCTTGGCGGCCTGCTCCTCGCGGCCGTCGACACCGAGGGCAAGCCCGGGCTGGCCTATCGGGCCCACCTCGCGAGCGACAGCGCCCACCGGGCGGTGCGCACCACGCGCCGCGAAGCCCGTCACGCGGCACGTGCCGCCGCTCGGGAGACGAAGCTGAAGGCGGTCCAGGCCCAGCATGCCCTCAGCTGATTGGGCCGCGCCGAGCGCCCACGGGCCGGTTGACGCACACGTCGTCCTCCCCGGCAGCAAGTCCCTCACCAACCGCTACCTCGTGCTGGCTGCCCTCGCGAATGACACCTCCCGCCTGCGGGCGCCGTTGCGGTCCCGCGACACGCTGCTCATGGCCGGGGCGCTGCGCACGCTCGGCGCCGAGATCGAGGACGTCCCCGGCGGCGACTGGATCGTCAGCCCCGGCCCGGTGCGCGGAGGTGGCCAGGTTGACTGCGGCCTCGCCGGCAACGTCATGCGCTTCGTCCCCCCTCTCGCCGGACTCGCGTCCGGGCCGGTCCGCTTCGACGGTGACCCCCACGCCCGGCAGCGGCCGATGGCTCCGGTGATCGGCGCGCTGCGAGCCCTCGGCGTCGATCTCGACGACGGCGGCTCCGGCAGCCTGCCGTTCACCGTGAACGGGCGGGGCCGGGTGCCCGGCGGCTCCGTGACGCTGGACGCCTCGGCATCCTCGCAGTTCGTCTCCGGGCTGCTGCTGTCTGCGGCGCGCTTCGACGAGGGCGTCACCGTGCACCACGACGGTGGGGCCGTGCCGAGCCTGCCGCACATCGAGATGACGGTCGAGACGCTGCGCGATGCCGGGGTCGTGGTCGACGACGGCGAGGTGCACACCTGGCGGGTCGAGCCCAGTGAGATCAATGCGCTCGACGTCCAGGTCGAGCCCGACCTGTCGAACGCGGCCCAGTTCCTCGCGGCAGCGCTCGTCACCGGCGGCCGGGTCCACGTGCCCGGCTGGCCGCAGTACACGACCCAGGGAGGCGACTTCCTGCGTGACGTCCTCGACATGATGGGGGCCGAGGTCGTGCTCGACCGGGGCGGCCTGACCGTCACGGCCGGCGACGGCATCGCCGGCATCGACGTCGACCTGCACGACTCGAGCGAGCTGACCCCGGTGGTGGCAGCGCTCTGCGCGCTCGCCGAGGCACCGAGCGTCATCCGAGGGGTCGCGCACATCCGAGGCCATGAGACCGACCGGCTTGCCGCCCTGCGCACCGAGCTGACTGCGCTCGGGGCACACGTCGTCGAGACCGAGGACGGGCTGAAGATCACCCCGGCGCCGCTGCGCGCAGGCCTTTTCCACACCTACGCCGACCACCGCATGGTGATGGCTGGGGCCGTGCTCGGGCTCGTCGTGCGGGGCGTCGTCGTCGAGGACGTGGGCACCGTCGCGAAGACGATGCCCGAGTTCACGACGCTGTGGGAGCGCATGCTGTCCGAGCGGGCCACGGCGGAGCGGTGATGGCGCGCTCCTCGCGGGACTACGACGAGTCCGACGTGCGGATTCGCCCCAACCGCAGGGGCTCTCGACCCCGCAGCAAGGACCGCCCGGCCCACGAGGACGCCGTGCCCGGTCAGGTCATCACCGTCGACCGTGGCCGCTACACCACGCTCGTCGGAGACGGCGGCGACCGGCACGTCGTCATGGCCATGCGCGCGCGTGAACTCGGCCGCAAGGGCATCGTCGTCGGCGACCGCGTCGACGTCGTCGGCGACACGAGCGGGGCTGATGGCAGCCTTGCCAGGATCGTGCGGGTCCAGCCCCGCGAGACCGTCCTGCGCCGTACGGCTGACGACACCGACCCGGTCGAGCGGGTGCTCGTCGCCAACGCCGACCAGCTCGTCGTCGTCTCCGCGTTGGCGAACCCGGAACCGCGACCCCGCCTCATCGACCGCTGCCTGGTCGCCGCCTACGACGCCGGCATGGAGCCGCTGCTCGTCCTCACCAAGGCCGACCTCACCGATCCGGGCCCCTTCCTGGAGCAGTACGCGCCGCTGTCGGTCCGACACGTCGTCACCGCCCGCCGCGACACCGGCACCGACGGCCTCGACGCGCTGCGTGAGGCGTTGTCGGGGCGGGTCAGCGTGCTCGTCGGTCACTCCGGAGTCGGCAAGTCCACGCTCGTCAACGCGCTCGTCCCGCAGGCCCTGCGTGCGACAGGTGTGGTCAACGACGTCACCGGGCGGGGTCGGCACACCTCCTCCTCAGCCGTCGCGCTCGCGCTGCCGGACGACGACGGGTGGGTCATCGACACCCCCGGGGTGCGCTCCTTCGGGTTGGCCCACGTCGACCTCAGCCGCATCGTGCAGCACTTCGCCGACCTCGAGCCGGGCACGGCCACCTGCCCGAGGGGGTGCACCCACGACGAGCCCGAGTGCGGTCTCGACGCCTGGGTCGCCAGCGGGGATGCCGGGCCGGCCGGCGCCGCGCGACTGGACTCCCTGCGCCGGTTGCTGCGGGCCCGCTCAGCCCCCACCACCGACTGATTGCACTGCAGCCACCCGGATCCGGGTGGCTGCAGTGCAATGAGTCGCAGAGCGGGGGTCAGACCGTGGGGGGCCGGTGGTCCCCGCGCTGCTCGTCGATGAGGCGGGTGACGTCCTGCGGCGCGTACGCCTGGTCGCCGGAGGACGCCTCGGACCGGTCGATCATCCGCTGGAGGTCTGCCGGTGCGTCGTCGGAGGCGACGGTGTCGCGCACGTCAGTGGACGCGAACCGCTCGTCGGGCACGACGCCAGAGACGTCGACGGTCTCGACGATGACCCGCGGCTCGGCGAAGTGACACGCCGAAAGGTGCGCCCCGACCCCGTCCGGGCGCTGCTCGAGTTGGGGTTCCTCGGTCTTGCAGCGGTCCTGGGCCTTCCAGCAGCGCGTGTGGAAACGGCATCCGGACGGCGGGTTCGCCGGCGACGGGACGTCGCCGACGAGCACGATCTGCTCGCGCTTGCCACGCAGAGTCGGGTCCGGCACCGGCACCGCGGAGAGCAGCGCCTGCGTGTACGGGTGGGTCGGACGGGTGTAGACCTCGTCCTCCTCGCCGAGCTCAGCCATCCGGCCGAGGTACATGACGCCGACCCGGTCGGAGATGTGCCGCACCACCGACAGGTCGTGGGCGATGAACACGTAGGCCAGCCCGAGCTCGTTCTGGAGCTTTTCCATGAGGTTGACGACCTGCGCCTGCACCGAGACGTCGAGCGCCGAGACCGGCTCGTCACACACGAGCACCTTGGGATTGAGCGCGATACCGCGGGCGATGCCGATGCGCTGACGCTGGCCACCCGAGAACTGGTGCGGGTACCGGTTGATGTGCTCGGGGTTCAGGCCCACGAGGTCGAGCAGTTCCTGCACCCGCTTGCGTCGACCACCCTTGGGCACGACGTCGCTGTGGATCTCGAAGGGTTCTCCGACGATGTCACCGACCGTCATCCGAGGGTTCAGCGAGGTGTACGGGTCCTGGAAGACTATCTGGATGTCGCGCCGCATCCGCCGCAGGTCACGCCCGCTTGCACCGCTCCAGTCGTCACCGCCGAAGATCACCTTGCCCGACGTCGGCTCCTCGAGGCGCATGAGCAGGCGGCCCAGGGTGGACTTGCCACACCCGGACTCGCCGACGATGCCCAGGGTCTCCCCCTGGTGCAGGTCGAAGCTCACGCCGTCGACGGCCTTGACGTGCCCGACGGTGCGCCTGAGGATGCCCTTCTTGATCGGGTAGTGCTTCACCAGATCCTGAGCGCTGAGAATGACCTCAGGCATTGATGACCTCCTCGGCGTAGTGACAGGCCGAGAACCGGCCGGGCGTGACCTCGTGCAGCGGGGGAAGATCCGTGCGGCAGACGTCACGAGCCATGTGGCAGCGCGGGTTGAACGGACAGCCCGGTGGGATGCGCAGCAGGTTCGGCGGCAGGCCACCGATGGCGGCCAGCGTCTGCCCCTTCTGGTCCAGGCGCGGGATCGAGTCGAGCAGGCCCTTGGTGTACGGGTGCGCCGGTCGGGCGTAGAGCTCGTGCACCTCGGCGGTCTCCACGAGCCGACCCGTGTACATGACGGCGATCCGGTCGGCGACGTCGGCGACGACGCCGAGGTCATGGGTGATGAGGATGAGGCCCATGTGGCGCTCTTCCTGCAGCTCCTGGAGCAACGCCATGATCTGGGCCTGCACCGTGACGTCCAGGGCGGTGGTCGGCTCGTCGGCGATGAGGACCGCCGGGTCGAGCGCGATGGCCATCGCGATCATGATGCGCTGGCGCATGCCCCCGGAGAACTGGTGCGGGTAGGCCTTGACCCGCTCGCGGGCCGCGGGGATCGAGACCCGCTCCATGAGGCCGATGGCCTTCTCGAGGGCGTCGCTCTTGTTGAGGCCACGGTGCACCCGGAACATCTCGGCGATCTGCCACCCCACCGGGAAGACGGGGTTCAGCGAGCTCAGCGCGTCCTGGAAGATCATCGAGATCTCCGGGCCACGCGTCTTGCGGCGCTGCTCCTCCGGCATCGTCAGCAGATCCTGACCGCAGTAGCGGATGTGGCCGCTCGGGATGACGGCCGGGGGCATGTCGAGGATGCCCATGATCGCCTGGGCGGTCACCGACTTGCCGGAACCGGACTCACCGAGGATCGCGAGCGACTCGCCCTGGCGCAGCTCGAAGCTGACGCCGTTGATCGCCGTCGCGACCCCGTCGGGGGTGTGGAACTCGACGAAGAGGTCTTCGACCTCGAGCAGCAGACCATCGACCGGCTGGTACTCGCTGCCGGCTGTCTGGGTGTCCTGAATGGTGGTCATGAGGCCTCCGTCGGCTCAGCGGTTCTTCGGGTCGAGGGCGTCGCGCACGGCATCCCCGAGGAGGATGAAGCCGAGCACCGCCAGCGACAGGAAGAGACTGGGGAAGAACAGCATGTGCGGGGTGGTGCGCAGACCGACCAGCGCGGCACTGATGTCGATGCCCCATGAGACGGCAGGCGCCTGCAGGCCGATGCCGAGGAACGACAGGGTCGCCTCGGCAGCGATGTACCCACCCAGGGAGATCGTCGCCACGACGATGAGCGGCGCCACCGAGTTGGGCAGGATGTGCGAGCGCACGATCCGTGAGGGGCTGGCGCCCAGGGCCCGGGCCGCCTGCACGTAGTCATTGGGCTTGACCTGGATGACGCTGCTGCGCATGAGTCGAGCCATGCTCGGCCAGCCGAGCACGGCCAGCGCCAGGGACACCTTGAGCGCCCCGAGGAACGCGTTGGAGCTGAAGAAATCCGGCAGCGAGACCAGGAAGATGATGGCGCCGAGCAGCAGGGGAATGGCGAAGAAGACGTCGCCGACCCGCGACATCACGGCATCCGCGGCACCGCCGAGGTAGCCGGACATGACTCCGATGAAGCCGCCGATGCTGACGGTGAGGATCGTGGTCAGGACCCCGACGAGGATCGAGGCTCGAGCCCCGTAGATGCACCGGGCGTAGATGTCGTAGCCCTGGATGTCCCGGCCGAACCAGGTGCCGTCACCAGGGCGCGAGCGCGACTCCGCGAGCACCGCCTCGCGGGGGTCGGTGCTCGTGAACAGCGAGGGGAAGATCGCCATGAGCACGAAGATCGAGATGAGCACGGCGGAGGCCCAGAAGATCGGGTTCTTGCGCAGTGATCGCCAGGCGTCCGACGCGAGGGAACGGTTCTCGTCCGAGGACCCGTTGGGAGCGACGGTCTCGGAGACGACGGCAGCAGCTTCAGTCATGGCTGATCCTCGGGTCGAGCAGGCCGTAGAGCAGGTCCACGAGCAGGTTGACGAACAGGTAGACGATGACGAGCACGGTGACCGTGCCGACGACGGAGGCGCCGTCACGGGCCCGGATGGAGCGGAAGAGGTATCCGCCGATGCCGGGGATGTTGAAGATGGCCTCGGTGACGATGGCACCACCGAGCAGGGCACCGAAGTCGAACCCGATGAACGTGATGACGGGGATCATCGAGTTGCGCAGGGCGTGCAGACCGATGGCGCGACGCTTGGTCAACCCCTTGGCGACGGCCGTGCGCAGGTAGTCGGCGCGCAGGTTCTCGACCAGGCTCGTGCGCATCAGGCGGGACACGTAGGCCAGGGAGAGTGAGCCCAGCACCATGGCCGGCAGCATCAACTCGTAGAAGGTGGGGTTCGAGGAGGTCACCGTCACGGGGAACCAGCCGAGCTTGACCCCGAGGAAGTACTGGCTCACACCACCGATGACGAAGACCGGGATGGAGATGACCACCAGGGTCGAGATGAGCACCAGGTTGTCGAGGAACCCCCCTCGCCGGATGCCTGTCAGCACACCGACGAAGATGCCGATGATCGCCTCGAACGCGATCGCCATGAGGGCGAGCTTCGCGGTGACCGGGTAGCGCGTCTTCAACTGGTCGAGGACCGGGATGCCGTTGGTCGTCTCCCCGAGATCCCCCTGGACGAGGTTGCTGACGTACTTGGCGTACTGGACGGGGAGCGGGTCGTTGAGGTTGTAGCGCTCCCGGAACTCCGCGGCGTACGCGGGCGGGCACGGGCGCTCCCCGCACTTGCCGGCCAGTGGGTCGCCGGGGAGTGCGAAGACCATCGTGAAGATGAGGAACGTCGCTCCCAGGATCACCGGGATCATCTGCAGCAGTCGACGAATGATGTAGGTGCCCACGTCACCTCCTTGCGTGTGGAGCCGTCAGTGCGTTGTCAGACGGCGTCGTCTCGGATGTACCCGGGGATGAACCTAGCCCACTCTCGGGGCTGCCGACACCCGGGGCGCCCCGGGCGCCGTGAGTGCAGGTGGGAACGCTCGTCGGCCTGCCAACACGGGGTGCTGGCAGGCCGACGACGGGTGCGAAGCCGGACCTTAGCGGCCCGACGAGGTCACTTCATCGACACCGACGAGAAGTCGATCGTGCCGAAGGCGGTGATCTTCACACCGGTGACCTTCTCCGACCAGCCCATGGTGGTCTTGCCGTACCACATGGGGATGGAGGGCATGTCGGCCGCGAGCAGGGCCTCGGCCTCCTGGTACTTCGCGTTGGACGCGGCAGCGTCGGTCTCGGCAGCAGCCTCGTCGAGGAGCGTGTCGAACTTCGCGTTGGAGTAGTCGCCGTCGTTGGACGAGGAGCCCGTGGCGAAGATCGGGGAGAGGAAGTTCTCGATCGACGGGTAGTCCATCTGCCAGCCGGTACGGAACAGGCCCTTCATCTTGCGCTCGCCGATCTCGGTACGGAACGTCGCGAAGTCGACGACACCGGTGGCGACACACTCGACACCGAGGGTCTGCTTGATGCTGTTGCAGGTGGCCTCGGTCCACTCCTTGTGAGCGGCGTCGGCGTTGTAGGACAGCGTGATCTTGTCACCCTTGAAGCCGCCGGCCTCGGCGAGCTTGGCCTTGGCCTTCTCGGGGTCGAAGGTGCAGTACTCGCCACACTGGCCGGCCTTGTAGCCGTCGACGACCGGGGAGACCCAGCCGGTGGCGGGGACACGGGTGTTGTTGAAGATCTTCTCGATGATCGTCTCGCGGTCGATCGCCATGGAGATCGCCTGACGGATCTTCGGGTCCGCGTAGTTCGGGTCGACCTTGACCGGGGCGACGGTGACCGTCTGGATGACGCCGGTCTCCTTCTGCGCGTTGCGGTCGGGCAGGTCCGACTTGTACTTGTCGTCGATCAGGGCGCTCGCCGGGATCTCGTCGGTGATGTCGAGGTTGCTGGCGATGACGTCGTTGTACGCGGCGTCCGGGTCGGCGTAGATCTTGAAGGTGATCTTGTCGACCTTGCCACCGAAGTCACCGGCGTAGTCGGCGAACTTGGACAGCTCGATCGACTGCTCCTTGGTCCAGGAGTCCAGCTTGTACGGGCCGGAGCCGATCGGCTTGTCACCGAAGCCCTCCGGGTCGGCGAAGAACGCGTCCGGCAGCGGGGAGAAGGCGGAGTAGCCGACGCGCACCGGGAAGTTGGCGACCTTGAGGGTGGTCTTGACCGTGAAGGTCAGGTCGTCGACGACCTTGAGGCCGGACATCTCCTTGGCCTTGGGCGTGAAGCCCTCACACGGGTCGTCCGGGTTGGCGGTACCGGCGCACTGCAGGTCGCCGTAGCCCTCGATGGGCTCCATGAAGTAGCCGGAGCTCTGGGCGTTCGGGCCGTACGCGGCGTAGTTCCACGCGTCGACGAAGTTCTTGGCCTTGATGTCGGTGCCGTCGTGGAACTTCCAGCCGCTCTTGAGCTTGATGGTGAAGTTCTGGTTGTCGGTGGTCTCGATCGACTCAGCGACGTCCATCTCGGGCTTGGCGGTCTCGGAGTCGTAGTGGACGAGCTTGGCGAAGACCGCGTCGATGACGTTGCCGCCGCAGGTCTCGGTCGTGTTGCTGGGAACGAGCGGGTTCTCAGGGTTGCAGCCGCGGACGGTGATCTCGCCGCCCGTCTTGGCTTCCGTCGTGGCCTCCGGCTCGCTGTCGCCGCTACCGCAACCAGCGGCGAGCAGGGCGACTGCAGACATTGCCGCAACCGCGACCGTGCGAGTGGTTCCTCGCATGGGTGTCCTCCTACGTGAAAGTGGTGTCGCCATCCGGTGTCGGATGGCCATAGTTCATGAGAGCCCCCCGATCGGGTGCCTCCCACCAGTGCGCGCTCTCTTGCAGCAAGCGTGCGCTCACCATAGAAGCCCATCCATTCCCCCAACGGAAGCATTAGGTGCCGCCGAGATGGGATTGTGACCGAAGCGCTACCAGATCGGTGCGGGGCCGAAGAATCTTCGGCAGCGGCCGCTAAGTTGGGCCTCGTGCGCGCCTACGACGACGACCTTCGACTCGCCCACGTCCTCGCGGATGCCGTGGAGCGGGTCACGACGGCACGGTTCCGGGCCGAGGACCTGCGGGTCGAGGCCAAGCCGGACCTGACCCTGGTCAGCGATGCCGACCGCGACGCCGAGGAGCTCATCCGGGGTCAGCTGGCCCGCACCAGGCCCCGCGACGCGGTCATCGGGGAGGAGTTCGACCCTACGGGCAACAGCGCCCGCCAGTGGATCGTCGACCCGATCGACGGCACCCACAACTACGTGCGTGGCGTCCCGGTGTGGGCGACCCTCATCGCCCTCGTCGACGACGGGGTGCCCGTCATCGGTCTCGTGGCCGCGCCCGCACTGGGCCGGCGCTGGTGGGCGGCCCTCGGCTCGGGCGCCTGGGCTGGCAAGAGCCTGACCTCGGCCAAGCGCATCCACGTCTCGTCGGTCTCGCGCATCGAGGACGCCTCCATCTCGTGCTCGAGCTGGACCTCGTGGGCCGACGTCGACCGCGAGCGCGAGGTGCTCGACCTGGCCCGCGAGTGCTGGCGTGAGCGCGCGTTCGGCGACTTCTGGTCCTACATGCTCCTCGCCGAGGGCTGCGTCGACATCGCCGCCGAACCCGAGCTCGGCCTGCACGACATGGCAGCCCTGGTGCCGATCGTCACCGAGGCCGGTGGACGCTTCACGTCACTGGCCGGGGTCGACGGTCCCTTCGGAGGTAACGCGGTGGCGACCAACGGCATCCTGCACGACGAGGTGCTGCGCCGCATCGGCACCCCCTGAGCACGACTCATTGCACTCCAGCCACCTGGCATGGCCGCCAGTAGGTGGCTGGCGTGCAATGAGTGCGTCAGAAGAGGGAGGCCTGGTCGGCCTCGCTGGCCACACCCTCGAGGCGCAGCAGCATCGCCTTGCGCTCCACACCGCCCGCGTACCCGGTGAGCGTGCCGTCGGAGCCGATGACCCGGTGGCACGGCAGCACGATCGGGATCGGGTTGGCCCCGTTGGCCGCCCCCACGGCCCGTGACGCACCCGGCGGCAGCCCCAGCCGGTTGGCGATCTCGCCGTAGGTCGTCGTGGCACCCCAGGGCAGCGTCGCGAGCACGTCCCAGACCCGCCGCTGGAACTCGGTTCCCGCGGGGCGAAGGGGCAGGTCGAACTCCCGGCGACGGCCCTCGAAGTACTCGCTGAGCTGGCGGTGGGCCGCCGTGAGGACCGGCGACCCGCCGCGCTCGTGGCCGGCGGTGCCGTCGGCAGGCGCATCGAACCGGATGCCGGTGAGCGCACCGTGCGCTTCGATGAGCTCCAGTCGCCCGATCGGCGAGGCCATCACGACCGAGCGTGAGGCCCCGGCATCCGAGGAGCTCGGCCCACGCACGGCGCCCGGCACGACGTCAGAGGGCAACCGTGCTCACCGAGCCCGGGACCCGACCGTCGAGCTGCGGCACCACCTGGGCGGCGTCACCGACGAGGACCACGGTCCACTCCCCCGTGACGACCCGGCCGTACGCGGCGTCGAGGTCGGCCAGCGTCAGGGCGTTGACCGCGAGCAGGTTGCGCGTCGTGAAGTCGCCGGGAAGACCCTCGAGCGCCAGCGTCGCGCTCTCGTCGGCCACCGCATCCGCCGTGGCGTAGCGGCCGGGCGCGGTCATGGCGACGTAGTCGACCCCGGTGCGCAGTTCGGCGTCGGTGAAGCCGTCGCGCGCGCCGTCGAGAATGCCGAGCAGGATCTCGACGGACTCCCCGGTGACCTCGGACCGCACCGATCCCGACGTCACGAAGGTGCCGCCGGCCACCCGCGGTCGGAAGGTCGAGCGGATGCCGTAGGTGTACCCCTTCTCCTCGCGCAGCACCGCGTCGATCCGGGCGCTGGGCGAGCCTCCGAGCACGAAGGACAGGACGGGGTGCGGGGCCCACCCGTGAGGCGTGGAACGGTCGGGGCCGGGGCGACCGACGACGATCTCGGTCTGCACCGAGCCCGGACGATCCACCACGACGACGCGGGCCGCATCCGCTGCGGGAAGCGGGGGCACCGGGCGGGCCGACGGGGTGTGCCGCGGTGCCGACCACGTGCCGAGGGTCGCCTCGAGCACCGCCAGAACGTCGACATCGGTGAGGTCGCCGGCGACCACGACCGTGGCCCCGTCGGGCCCGACGTGGGTGGCGTGGAACTCGACGAGGTCGTCGCGGGTGAGCGCACCGATCGACTCGGGGGTGCCACCCGTGGGCCGACTCGCGCGGTCGGCAGGGTCCCACAGGGTGCGCGCGAACTCCTTGCTGGCCCGGTGCGCGGAGGAGGCCCGCTCCTGCTCGATCTCGGCGAGCCGGTTGCGCAGGATGCGGCGCACCTCGTCCTCGGGGAAGGCCGGTGCGGCCAGGGCCTGGGTGAGCAGCCCGGCGGCGGTGGCGAGGTGGCGCTGGGAGACGTCGACGTCGACGAGCAGGCCGCCGTCGGAGACCCCGGCACCGAGCACCATGCCGTGGCGCTCCATGAGCTCGGCGAACTCGTCGGACCCGAGCGACGCCGTGCCCTCGTCGAGCAGGCGGGCCGTCATGGAGGCGATGCCCTCCTGGCCGGCGGGTTCGGCGGACACCGCCAGGGGGACGACGACCCGCAGCGACAACACGTACTGACCCGGGAGATCGTGGAGCAGCACCCGCACCCCGTTGCCGAGCACGTGCTCGGTCGGGACGGGGAAGGCCCACGGCTGGGGCGGGGTCACCTGCGGTCGGGCGGTGCTCACGCGACCTCCTCCTCGTTCGCACCGGCATCCGAGTCGCCGGCAGAGTCTTCGGCAACGTCGCCGACAGCCTCATCGTCAGCCGGGGCTGACAGGTAGGCGACGACGGCGCGGCTCTGCGGCTGCAGCCAGCGGCGCGCCGCGGCGAGCACCTGCTCGGCCGTCACGTCCTGGAGCCGGTCGAGGTGGGTGTTGACGACCTCGGGGTCGTCGTGGAGCAGCAGGTGGTGGCTGATCGCGTCGGCCCGCTCCTCCTGGCTGGCCAGCGCCGACAGCCACGACCGCTCGGACTGAGCCAGGGACGCCTCGAGCTCGACGGCCGTCGGCCCACCCGCGAGGAAGGCGGTCAGCTCCTCGACGAAGGCGGCTTCCACGGCATCCGGGTCCTGGCCGGGGGCGACGTCGAGCACGACGAAGCCCAGGGACGCGCCGTCGACGAACCCCCACGCGGTGGCGTGGGCGCCCAGGGCGATCTGGTCGCGCCGCACGAGGCGACGCACGAGCCGCGACGTGCTGAGCCCACCGATCGCGTCGAGCGCCACGGCAGCCGCGAGGAACTCGTCGGTCTCGTCGACGGGCAGGCGGAACGCGATGTGCAGCCGGTCGTTGGGCACGCTCTCGCGCCGCTCGACCCGCACCGGCTGGGCCAGGGGTTCGAGCTGCGGGTGGTTCTCCCGGCGCGGTTCGGCGCTCGCGGGCAACGGCCCGAAGTGGCGCTCGACGAGCTCGAACCCGTGCTCGGGCGTGATGTCACCGCACAGCGTGAGCACCGTGTTGTCCGGCCCGTAGTGGGCGCGGAAGAACGCGTGCACGTCGGCCAGGCTCGCGGCGTCGAGGTCCTCCATCGACCCGATGGTCGGGTGGTGGTAGGGGTGCCCCTGCGGGAAGGTCGCGGCGTAGACGTCGATCAGGGCGTTGCCGTAGGGCTGGTTGTCATAGCGCTGGCGCTTCTCCTCCTTGACCACGTCGCGCTGGTTGTCCAGGTTCTCCTGGGTCACGGCGTCGAGGAGGTGCCCGTGCCGGTCGGCCTCGAGCCACAGCGCCAGCTCGACGGCCCCCTTCGGCACGGTCTCGAAGTAGTTCGTGCGATCGAACCAGGTCGTCGCGTTCAGCCGACCGCCCTGGGCCATGAGCGCCTCGAAGTGCTCACCGCTCGGCACGTTCTTCGAGCCCTGGAACATCAGGTGCTCGAAGAGGTGGGCGAACCCGGTGCGACCGGGCGACTCGTGGCGCGACCCCACCCCCACCCACAGGTTGACCGTGACGTTCGGGACGGTGTGGTCGGGGCTCACCACGACGCGCAGCCCGTTCGGCAGCGTGCGGCGGTGGATCGGGTAGTCCAGCGGCATGGCGTCACCCTACGTGCCCACGAACGGCGGTGAGCCGGATGCCGGGGCGCACCCCCGGCATCCGGCTCACCGCCGTTCGTGCTCGGGTCAGGCCGAGGCTCGGTGCTGCTCCTCGATCTCGGCCACTCCGGCCACCTGCGTGTCCGCGGGGTTGGTCGGGATCGAGGGCTGCTCGTCCTGCGACATCGCGTCCATGGCCCGGCGGGCGAAGACCTGTTGCTCGGTGGCCACGCGCTCGGCCCGACCCCGGCCGAGGAAGCTGACGGTCCAGTGCAGCAAGGTCGTGACGCGGTGCTTGAACCCGATGATGTAGACGAGGTGGATGGCCAGCCACAGCAGCCAGGCGACGAACCCCGAGAAGCGGAGCTTTCCGATCGAGGCGACTGCACTGAACCGCGAGATCGTCGCCATCGACCCCTTGTCGAAGTACTGGAACGCGGGCTCGGGCTCCTTGCCGTCCAGGCGCCGCTTGATCTGCTTCGCCGCGAAGCGCGAGCCCTGGATCGCGACCTGCGCGACACCCGGGAGGTTGTCGAGCGAGATCATGTCGCCGACGACGAAGACCTCGGGGTGCCCGGGGAGGGTGAGGTCGGGGAGCACCTTGATGCGCCCCGCCCGGTCGAGCTCGGCCCCGGTCTGCAGGGCGAGCTGCTGGCCCAGCGAGCTCGCCTGGACCCCGGCTGCCCACACCTTGGTCAGGGCCTCGATGCGGGTGGAGGAGCCGTCGGCCTCACGCACCGTGATGCCGGCCGCGTCGACGTCGGTGACCATCGTGCCGGGTCGGACGTCGACGCCCATCTCCTCCAGGCGGCGCTTGGCGGCCCCACCGAGGCGTTCGCCGAAGCTCGGCAGCACGGTCGGCGCGGCGTCGACGAGGATGATCCGCGAGTTGCGCGGGTCGATGCGCCGGAACTCCTTGCGCAGGGTGCGGTGCGCCAGTTCGGCGATCTGCCCGGCCATCTCAACGCCGGTGGGGCCGGCGCCGACGACGACGAAGGTCATCGCCCGCTCGGCCTCGGCGGGGGTCTCGGCGAGCTCGGCCAGCTCGAACGCCCCGAAGATGCGGCCGCGCAGCTCGAGGGCGTCGTCGATGGACTTCATGCCCGGGGCGTGGCGGGCGAAGTGGTCGTTGCCGAAGTAGGACTGGCCGGCCCCGGCGGCGACGAGCAGGGTGTCGTAGGGGGTCACGAGCTCGCGGTCCAGCACGTGCGAGGTGACCGTGCGGTCGTGCACGTCGATGCTGGTCACCGTGCCGAGCACGACCCGGGCGTTCTTCTGCCGGGCCAGCACCTCACGGGTGCTCGGCGCGATCTCGCCCTCGGAGAGGATGCCGGTCGCGACCTGGTAGAGCAGCGGCTGGAAGAGGTGGTGGGTGGTCTGGGCGATCAGGGTGACCTCGACGTCGTCCCGGCGCTTGAGCGCCTGGGTACCGAAGAGACCTCCGAAGCCGGAACCGATGACGACGACGCGGTGGGGGGTACTCACGGGCGGTCCAACACGGCATCCACGCCGGGTATGCCGTGTCGCGGCGACGTGGTGGAGGTCACCCCCACGAGGTCTGGCGGTTCGCTGGGAGAGAATGGTGTCGATGCCCCCACTCCCCCGCGACGCGTCGACGCTGGACCCGGGTGCGGTGCTCGCCGAGCTCGGCACCGATCCGGTCGGCGGGCTCACCACGCGGGAGGCCCAGCGCCGCCTCGCGCAGGTCGGGCCGAACGAGCTGGAGGCGACGGCACCCGTCCCGACGTGGCGCAAGGTGCTCGAGCAGTTTCGCGACCCCCTGGTGTACCTGCTGTTCGCCGCCATCGTCGTGTCGCTCGTGGCGTGGGCCGTCGAGGGCGCCGACGGGGTGCCCGTCGACGCGCTCGTCATCGCCGTCATCGTGGTGCTCAACGCGGTGCTCGGCTACGTGCAGCAGGCCCGGGCCGAGGACGCCGTCGCGGCCCTGCGGCGCCTCGGCGCGACCTCGGCGACGGTGGTGCGCGACGGTGACCGCGTCACGGTGCCCACCCGCGAGCTCGTGCCCGGCGACCTCGTCGTGCTCGCGGAGGGGGACACGGTGGCCGCCGATGCCCGCCTGCTCAGCGCGGCGGCCCTCACCGTCTCCGAGGCCTCGCTGACGGGCGAGAGCGAGCCGGTGCTCAAGGACCCCGCCACCCTGGCGGCCCCGGCGCCGCTCGGGGACCGGCTCGACATGGTCTTCAACGGCACGTCCGTCACCCAGGGCGTCGGCCGGGCCGTGGTCACCGCGACCGGGATGTCGACGGAGATGGGACGCATCGCCCACCTGCTCCACGACACCCGGGAGACCCCGACCCCCCTCCAGGTGGAGATCACGCGGGTCGGGCGCACGCTCGGCATCGCCGTCGTCGTCATCGCCGTGGTCGTCGTCGCCACGATCGTGGTCTTCCTCGGTGTCGAGACGCCGCAGGACATCGTGACGACGCTGCTCCTCGGCGTCTCCCTCGCCGTCGCCGCGGTTCCGGAGGGACTGCCCGCGGTCCTGTCCGTCGTGCTCGCCCTCGGGGTGCAGCGGATGGCGACCCACCAGGCCGTGGTGCGGCGGCTCTCCTCGGTCGAGACCCTCGGGTCGGCGTCGGTGATCTGCACCGACAAGACAGGAACCCTGACCCGGGGCGAGATGACGATCGGGCGGGTCGTCACCGCGGCGGGCGAGGTCGTGGTGACGGGTGCCGGCTACCGCCCTGAGGGCACGCTCGAGCACGACGGCATCCCCCTCGAGCACGGCAGCGCGGCGTGGCGCCAGACCGCACTGGTCGTGGGCGGGGGCAGCCTCACCAACGACGCGGCGCTGACGCCGGAGGCGGACGGCGGCTTCGGCGTCCAGGGCGACCCCACGGAGGCCGCGTTCCTCGTGGCCGAGGCCAAGCTCGGCACGCGAGCGCTGCGGGAGGGGCGCTTCGCCCGGGTCGGCGAGATCCCGTTCACCTCGCAGCGACGGCTCATGTCGAGCCTGGCCACCGACGGCGAACGAGGCGGCCGGATCGCCGTCGTGACCAAGGGTGCCCCCGACGTCCTGCTCGAGCGGTGCACCCACCTGCAGGTCGGCGACGACGTCGAGCCGCTCGACGACGGGTGGCGCACGGGGATCCTCGCCGACGTCGAACGACTCTCGGGCGAGGCGTTCCGCACCCTGGCGGTCGCGTACCGCCCGCTCGACGTGACCGACCCGCCCGAGGCCGTGGAGTCTCTCGAGGAGGGGCTCGTCTACACCGGCATGGTGGGGATCATCGACCCACCCCGCGACGAGGCCGCGACCGCGATCCGCGAGGCGCGGCGGGCCGGCATCCGCGTCGTCATGATCACCGGGGACCACCCGCGCACCGCCGCCCGCATCGCCCGCGACCTCGGCATCGGGCCGCACGAGCCGGTCGCGGTCACCGGTGCCGAGCTGGAGGCCCTCGACGACGACGGCCTGCGGGAGACCGTGCGCCACCGGTCGGTGTACGCGCGGGTCGCGCCGCAGCACAAGCTGCGGATCGTCGCTGCCCTCCAGGGGGACGGCAAGGTCGTCGCGATGACCGGGGACGGGGTGAACGACGCCCCGGCGCTCAAGGCGGCCGACATCGGGATCGCCATGGGGCGCACGGGGACCGAGGTCACGAAGGAGGCCGCCGACATGGTGCTCGCCGACGACGACTTTGCCACCATCGTGCGCGCGGTGCGTGAGGGCCGCGGCATCTTCCTCAACATCAAGAAGTTCCTGCGCTACCTGTTGTCCTCGAACATGGGCGAGGTCCTCACGGTCTTTCTCGGCGTCGTCCTCGGGGGCCTCATCGGCCTCTCCCACGGCAGCGACGGACTCGTGCTGCCCCTGCTCGCCACCCAGATCCTGTGGATCAACCTGCTCACGGACAGCGCCCCCGCCCTGGCGATGGGCGTCGACGACGAGACCGAGGACGTCATGGGGCACCCCCCACGGCCCCTGACCGAGCGGGTCATCGACCGGCGGATGTGGCGCGGGGTCGTCGGGCTCGGCCTCGTCATGGCCGCTGCGGTGCTGGTCACCCTCGACCTGCATCTGCCCGGCGGCCTGATCGAGGGCGACGAGAGCATCGACACCGCCCGGACCGCGGCGTTCACCGTGCTCGTGCTCGCACAGCTCTTCAACGCCCTGAACGCCCGCTCGGAGAGCGTCTCGGCGTTCCGCCACCTGTTCGTCAACCGCTGGTTGTGGCTTGCCCTCGCCACGTCCGTGCTGCTCCAGGTGGCGGTCGTCCACCTGCCGGTGCTCAACGAGGCGTTCTCCACCGTGCCCCTCACGGGCCAGCAGTGGCTCGTCTGCGTCGCGATGGCGAGCACGGTCCTGTGGGCGTCCGAGGCGCGCAAGCTCATCGCACGGCTCACGGCGGGCCGGCGCTGACCCGCCTCGGATGCCGTTCGCGCGCCCGTCGCGCCCCTCGGGATGCCGTCCGCGCGCCAGGTCGCGCGCTCGGCACCCCAGCGGACCCGACAGCACGACGTGAAGGGAAGCGAAAGGGCCCCCGATCAGCACTTCTGCTGGTCAGGGGCCCTTCTTCGTAGCGGGGGCAGGATTTGAACCTGCGACCTCCGGGTTATGAGCCCGGCGAGCTACCGAGCTGCTCCACCCCGCGTCGGGTGCACACCTGCGAACAGGCGTGCTCGGTAGTGACAACCGTACGTGACACGCACGCTCGCACCAAATCGGCGCTGCCCTGAGCAGTGTCAGGGCAGCGCCGATGTGCCTTACGGCTGGGCGTCAGCCGGTGGGCGACGGGGACGGGCTGGGCGTCGCTCCCGCCCCGTCGGGGTTGAGCTGCGGAGCGAGCGCCGCGGCCTTCTTCAGCGCTGCGTCGAGGCGCTTCTGCGCCTGGTCGTAGGCCGTGAAGTCACCGGACTTCAACGCCTCCTGCCCGGCCGTGTACGCCGCCTGCATCTCGGCCAGGGCGGCCGTGAGCTGCGCTGCGGCCGATCCGGTCGGCTGACCGGTGTCAGGCGGGGTGGGTGTACCCGTACCGGGATCGGTCGGCGTCGTCGGCGTCTCGCTGCCGTCGCCCTGACCGAACAGCCCGCTCACGGCCTGTTCGAGGGTGTCGCCCCAGGCGACGGTGGTGCCGTAGACGGCGACGGTGATCTTGTTCTGCGGGAACGAGCCAGAACCGGCTGCCGCCTGCACGTAGATCGGCTGGACGTAGAACATCCGGCCCTCGAGCGGGAAGGTCAGCAGGTTGCCGAAGGTCAGCGTCTTGCCACCACCGGAGTTGTTGGTGATGTACTGCGCCAGCGACAGCTGCTCAGCGGCGTTCTGCGATCGCACCGGCGAGTTCTGGATCTGGTTGAGCACCTGACCCGGGCCGGCCGGGGTCGCTGATCCGTACTCGAGCAGTCGCAGGGACCCATAGTCCTCCGCCGGTTTGCCGGCTTCGGAGCCCGCGTCGGCATCGACGGCCAGCAGACCACGCAGGATCTCGCGGCCGGCCTCGTTGTTGCTCGCGGGCACGAACGGGGTCGTGATCGAGAAGGCTGCCTCGTCCTCCCCCGGCATGGCGATGGACTGGAAGACCACCGGCTGGTCCTGGGCGGTCTGCGCCGGGTCACGCGGAACGCGCCACTTGTCGGAGTTGGAGTAGAAGTCACCCGGGTTGGTCACGTGGTACTCGTTGAGCAGCTCGCGCTGCACCTTGACGAGGTCCTGCGGGTAGCGGATGTGCGACATGAGGTCACCGGAGATCTCCGAGAGCGGCCGCACCGACCCGGGGAACGCCTTGCTCCACGCCTTGAGCATCGGGTCCTTGGTGTCCCAGCCGTACAGCTTCACGCTCCCGTCGTGGGCGTCGACCGTCGCCTTGACCGCGTTGCGGACGTAGTTGACCTGGCCGGCACCCACGGTGACGACCGACGAGCGCTGCGTCACGGCATCCGACGTCGCGTCAGCGAGCTCGATCAGTCGTGAGTTGGGGTAGCTCGCGGAGGTGGTGAAGCCGTCGACGATCCACTGGATGCGACCCTCGACGACCGCCGGGTAGACGTTGCCGTCCAGGCGCAGCCACGGCGCGACGCGCTCGACGCGCTCGGTGGGGGTGCGGTGGTCGAGGATGCGCGACTCGCTGTTGACGGCGTCGGAGAGCAGGAAGTTGGCCTCGCGGTACTTCACGGCGTACGCCAGGCGGCGCACCAGCGACCCGACCTCGACCCCTCCCGCACCCTCATAGGTGTTGTTGACGGCGACGTCGCCGTCACCACCGGCGGGGTAGTCGAACTCACGAGGCGAGTCGCCCTCGGGGGCACCGACGATCGAGTAGGTCGGGGAGAGCTCACCGAAGTAGATGCGCGGCTCGTACTCACCGAGCGAGGTACGCCCACCGCCCTCGAAGAAGACGGGGTCACCCTCGGCAGTGCGCTGGTTGCCGTAGGCGGCGTAGAACCCGTAGCCGTGGGTGTAGACGGTGTGGTCGTTGAGCCAGTTGCGCTGGTTGTCGGGCAGCCCGTCGAGGTTGATCTCGCGCACGGCGACGACGGCATCGCGGGTCTGGTCGTTGATGGTGTACCGGTCGACGTCGAGGGTGTCGGGGAACGCGTAGTAGTCACGCTGGCCCTCGAGCTGGCGGAACGTGGGGGCGACGACGTTGGGGTCGATGATCCGAACGCCCGGGATGTCGTTGGCGGCGGTGCGCAGCACGTCCTTGTCCTCGGTCGCCTCCGGCGCCGGGTTCTGGATGCGCTTGACCCGGTCGAGGCCGAATGCCGTGCGGGTCGCCGTGATGTTGCGTTCGAGGTACGGCGCCTCGAGGGACTTCTCGGAGGGCTTGACGCGCAGGCTCTGGATGAGCGCCGGGTAGGCGCCGCCGGCCACGACGGCTGTGACGACGAGGAGGGCGACACCGGTGAGCGGCAGCCGCCAGCTGCGGCTCCAGATCGCCGCGAGGAAGAAGGCGGCACACATCAGCGCGGCGACCGCGAGGATCGCCTTGGTGGGCAGCACCGCGTTGTCGTCGGTGTAGGTGATGCCGGTGAGGAGCGAGCCCTTCTGGGTCGCCAAGGTGTACCGGTCGAGCCAGTAGGAGGCAGCCCGGGTGAGGGCGATGAGGGCACCGAGGATGCCGAGGTGCACGTAAGCCGCTCGCGTGGTCGGACCGCGCCCGGGAAGTTGCAGACCTCCGTACACGTAGTGGGTGAACGCACCTGCCACGAAGGCCAGGACCAGCACCACCGTGATGAAGCTCACGACGAAGCGCAGCCACGGGAGGGTGAAGACGAAGAAGCCCACGTCCATGCCGAACTGGGGGTCTGGGATGCCGAACGGCTCGCGGTTCATCCAGAGCAGCAGGGTGCGCCACGCGCCCATGGCCCCCGACCCGGCGAGCACGCCGAGGATGATGGGGATGGACCACACGGCGAGGCGGCGCAGCGGCTCGATGGCCTGTCGGTACTGCTCGAGCACCTGCTGGGCCTGCGTCATCGGGATGTAGAGCGGGCGGGTTCGGTAGGCGGCCACCAGGCTGATCGCGACAGCGGCACCGGTCAGCAGCCCGGCCCCGATGAACAGGCCCGCCTTGACCGCGATCTCCTTGACGAAGACGCCGCGGAAACCGACGGAGTCGTACCACCAGACGTCGGTGATGACGTCGGCGGCGATCCCTCCGACGAGCGCGAGAACTGCCAGCACCGCCAGGGTCGGCCCGAGGGGACCGCGCCGCTTGCGCGTCGCGGTGGCGGCAGGCCGACCGGCCCCACCGCCGTCACCCGGGACGCCCTGCGGGGGCGGCGAACCATCACCAGGGCCCGAAGGCCCGTCGAACCACTCCGAGCGACTCACTGCTCTCCCTTGTCCTCATCGCGCAGGGTTGTCCCGCGCCGACGCTGGACCGACAACGTACCCCGGCCTGCTGGAGGTTCCATCAGGCACCATGGTGCGGTGAACTCCCCCACCGACCCCGCCCCCGCCGCGCCCCAGCCCGTGACCGACCCGCTCACCCTGGCCGCCCTGGACACCGAGCGACACGTGGCAAGGAGCGGCTGGGACCAGCCGGTGCGCCTGTTCGCGCTCGTCCCGACCGCCGACCTGCTCGCCCACGAGCCCCAGCTGGCCCAGGGGCTCGCCTCACACGACGCCGTGGCCGGAGCCCTCAGCGCGGTGGAGCAGGAGGACCTGCCGAGAAGTGACGGACTCGAGGACCTCCTCGCCCAGATCGCCTGGCCCGAGCAGGTGCTGGGATGCGCCCTGGCGGTGGAGCGCATCGTCGTGCCCCCCGAGGCAGAGCGTGACCTTCCGAGCGACGACGCAGCAGCCCTGCAGGCGATCGCCGAGCACCCCGACCGCGCCGACGTCCGCCTGCTCGTCGCCGTGACCCGTGACGGTGCTGCCCGGTGCCTGCTGCGTCAGCGGGCCCACGACACCGACGACCGCGTCGCCCTGGGCGAGGACATCGCCCCGGGGCTGGTCCACGCGCTGCGGGCCACCCTCACGCCGTAGCCGAGCGAGCCCCCGACACAGCGGAGGGGGTCAGCCGCAGGTCGGCAAACCTTCGACAGAACCCTTGGCGATGCCGTTCGCCGCGGCCAGCCCGTCGTCGAAGGTGGCGACCTTGAGCACCTCGAGCCCGTCGGGCACGTGACCGACGACCTCGTCGCAGTTGTCGGCGGGCGCGAGGAAGTAGCTGGCCCCGGCCCGCTTGGCACCGACGAGCTTCTGGCGGATGCCGCCGATGGGTCCGACGCTCCCGTCGTCCTGCATGGTGCCGGTCCCCGCGATGTTCTTGCCACCGGTGAGCTCGCCGGGGGTGAGCACGTCGTAGATCGCCAGGCTGAACATCAACCCGGCCGACGGGCCGCCGACCCGCCCGGTGTTCAGCGTGACGTCGATCGGCAGGTCGTAGTCCATGCGCAACCCGACCCCGATGACGGTGCGGCCGCCTGCCTCGGCGGTGCGCGCCGTCACGGTGCGCTCGCTGCCGCCGCGCTCGATGACGACGGGAAAGGTCTCGCCGGGCTCGTGGCGCTGGACGGCGGCGCGCACGGCATCCGACGACGTCGCGGGGTCGCCGTCGACGCTGACGAGCACGTCACCCGCCTCGAACACACCCGTGGACGGGCCGTCCTCGAGCACCTCACCGATGGTGACGGTCTGCTCGACGTCACGCCCGAGGGCACGCAGGGCCGTCGCGGTCGCCACGCTCTGCGAGTTCGCCATCTCGGCAGCGCCCTCCTGCTCGACCTGCTCCTGGCTGGCCTCGGGTGGGAACACCTGCTCGACGGGCAGCACCTCGTCGGACCCCGAGAGGCGGGCGCCGACGACGTCGAACACGGTGACCTTGACCCCTGGGCCGCCGGTCACGCTCACGGTGGTGAAGTCCAGGGAGCCGCTCGTGGGGTAGGTCTGCGCGCCGTCGACCGTGAGCAGGGGCTTGCCGTCGTTCTCGCCGAGGATGTTGGTCGCCGGGCCGGGTGACATGACGACGTAGGGCAGCCCGACGAAGGTGAGGGCGGCGGCCACGGCGATGACGAGGAACGAGCCGACGAGCAGGGCGGCAGAGATTCTCCCGGGGCGCATCCTCGGGTTCTCCGGTTGGATCACGGAAGGCCCACCCACTCGGTCGAGCCGTCCTGAAGGCTCTGGTGCTTCCAGATCGGGGTCTGCGCCTTGAGCGTGTCGATCAGGTCCCGGCAGGCATCGAAGGCCTGCCCGCGGTGCGGAGCGGATGCCGCGACGACGACCGCCAGGTCACCGATGGCCAGCGACCCCGTGCGGTGCACGGCGGCGACCCGCCGGGCCTGCGACCGGCCGAGCACCTCGGCGCAGACGCGGTTCAGCGTGTCGAGGGCGCTCGGGTGGGCCTCGTAGTCGAGCGACGTCACTGCCGCACCGTGGTCGTGGTCGCGCACGACGCCGACGAAGAGGGCGATGCCGCCACAGCTCGGATGCCGGACGGCATCGAGCACCTCGTCGACGGACAACGGCTGGTCGCGCAGGGCGACGAGGGCGACCGGGTCAGGGTCGGTCGTCAATGGTGCTCCTCGGCAGCGGTGACCGGCGGGAACCATCTGGGCCGGATCGTGGTTGGCTTGTCTCGAGACGACATCCTCTCACCCGAATGCCAGGAGCCCCGCGTGAACGACCCCGCCGACGACGCCTCCGCACTGCCCCCCGAGATCGAGAAGCTGCTGCGGGACCTCACCGGTGGTGCACCCCTGGACCCGCAGCTCGCCTCGATGATGCAGGGCATGGGCCTGGACAAGGTCGACCCGCAGATGCTCGCGATGGTCATGGGCCAGGTCCAGGCGATGTTCTCCGCCCCCGAGAGCGAGCACGCCGTCAACGCCACCCTGGCCACCGACATGGCCCTCAAGACGGTCTCGGCCCAGGGCGACACCCTCGCGACGAGCGCCGACCAGCGCGAGGCCGCCGAGGCCGTCCAGGTCGCCGGGCTCTGGCTCGACGCCGTCACCGACCTCACGACGCCCGGCCTGCACGGTGTCGCCTGGAGCGCGGCCGAGTGGGTCGAGGCGACGATGCCGGTCTGGACCGACCTCGTCGAGCCGATCGCCGCGGGAGTCACCGATGCCGTGACGACCGCCCTCGGGTCGCAGCTCGAGCAGCTGGGCAACCTCGAGAACCGCGGCGACGCCGGCATCCCGGGGCTGCCGGGCGGCATCCCCGCCGGCATGCTCGACCAGGCCGGGCCGATGCTGCGCCGCATGCACGGCTCGATGTTCTCCATGCAGCTCGGCCAGGGCACGGGCACCCTCGCGGGTGAGGTGCTGACCGGCTGCGAGGTCTCGCTCCCCCTCGTCCCGGCCCCCACCGTCGCCCTCATGCCGGCCGCGCTGCGCACGTTCGCGCAGGGCCTCGAGGTCGACGAACCGCAGGCCCGGCTCTACCTCGCGGTGCGCGAGGTGGCCCGGGTGCGGCTGTTCGGCGCCGTGCCGTGGCTGGCCCCCGCCCTGCTGGCCGCGGTGCGCGACTACGCGGCGGACATCACCATCGACACCAGCGCCATCGAGGAGGCCGTGCGCTCCATCGACCCCTCCGACCCCGAGGCCGTGCAGCAGGCCCTCCAGGGGCGGATGTTCGCCCCGCAGCCCTCCCCCGCGCAGCAGGCTGCCCTGACCCGCCTCGAGACCTGGCTGGCCCTGGTCGAGGGCTGGGTCGACGTCGTCACCGATCGCGCCACCCGCGAGCACCTGCCCCAGGCCGACGCGCTCGGTGAGGCCGTGCGCCGGCGCCGGGCAACGAGCGGCCCGGCCGAGAAGGCCTTCGAGGCGCTCGTCGGGCTCGAGCTGCGCCCCCGCCGGTTGCGTGACGCCGCCAACCTGTTCTCCGCCCTCGAGGACTCCGGCGACGCCGCCACGCGCGATGCCCCGTGGCGCCACCCCGACCTCGCCCCGTCTGCCGCGGACCTCGACGACCCCCTCGGCTACGTCGAGCGCACGTCCTCGCCGACGACCGACGACATGGACGCAGCGCTGGACGCCCTGCTGCGCGGCGAGGACCCCGCGTGAGCGAAGGCGGCTTCGCTCACCTTCGAGCGGATGCCGTCGACGTCCTGTCGCGGTGGACGGCACCGGATGCCGGGCAGGCTCGCCTGCGCGAGGAGTACCTCGCCCATCTCGCCGCCCACCCCGACGGCGTCGCCAAGACCGGCCCACCCGCGCACCTCACGGCGTCGTGCCTGGTCGTCGACGCGGCCCGCGCACAGGTGCTGCTGACGCACCACCGCAAGGCCAGGGCGTGGTTCCAGTTCGGCGGCCACCTCGAGGCCGGTGACGCATCGGTGTGGGAGGCGGCACGGCGCGAGGCACGCGAGGAGTCCGGGATCGGTGCGCTCGAGCCCTTGCCCGACCCCGTGCAGCTCGACCGGCACGAACTCGTCGGTGCCTTCGGCCACTGCCGCGAGCACCTCGACCTGCGCTACGTCGCGCTCGCGCCCGACGGGGCGGCGGGGGTCGTCAGCGAGGAGTCGCTCGACGTGCGCTGGTGGCCGATCGACGCCCTGCCCGCCGGCACGCGGGCCGAGCTCGCGCCACTGGTGTCACTCGCGTTGCGTGCCCTCGACGCCGGCTGACTGCTCGACGGCTGACTGCTCGACGGCTGACTGCTCGACGGCTGATTCGACGTCGGCTGGCCCGTCGACAGGGTCCTCGTCCGGCCCGGGGGCCAACCCCTCGGCGTGCGCGAAGCCGTCGAGGAACCCGCGGGCCCGGTCGAGCTTGGGGTAGGACGCGAGCAGGCGCCAGAACGCCGGGCCGTGACCCGGCACGAGCAGGTGCGCCAGCTCGTGGAGCAGCACGTAGTCCAGCACGTGGTTCGGCACGTCACGCAACCGGTCGGAGACCCGGATGGTGCCGTCGCCCGGTGTGCACGAGGCCCACCGGCGACCCATGGTCGAGACCCAGCGCACGCTCGTGGGCCGCGCGTGCCCCCCGAGGTACTTCTGCGACAGGTGCGCCGCCCGGGCCTGCAGCTCGTCGTCCCCGCGAGCGCGGCGGCGGTCACCGGCGGTGAGCCGGGTCAGCATCCGGGTCACCCACCGCTCCTCCTCGGCGGCGCTGAAGGATGCCGGGATGAGCACGACGGTGCGCTCGCCCTCTCGATACGCGCTGACCGTGCGGCGCCGGCGGCGACTCCGGCGGACCTCGACGTCCTCCCTGCTCACACCCGCAGACTAGGCCCGGAGCGCTCGGGGTGGGGCGGATGGTGCCGAAGTGGTGTGCGGTGCGGGAGTGGCTGCGTCCCCCTCGCGGGACCCGCGCGTCCGCCTGATCCGCAGCGGGCACGTGGCTAGGGTTTGAGCCACCCTGCCGCCTGCGCGGCACCCACACCTGATCGACGCGGCTGCCCAGCCGGGCGTCGACGACAAGGAGAGATCATGGCTGACGAGACCTACAAGGGCGAGTTCTACTGCGTGAAGTGCAAGGAGAAGCGCCAGGCCGAGGGCAAGGTCGTCGTCTCCGAGAACGGCCGCCGGATGGCCAAGGGTGTGTGCCCGGTCTGTGGCACCAACCTCAACCGCATCCTCGGCAAGGCCTGACCGAACCTCCACCCGCGGCCCCGGTCCTGGTGGGACCGGGGCCGCGTGCTGTCCGGGGACCCTGCGGTGCGTGGGCTGCGCGACGAACAGCCTGTGGACGACGGTTTTCAGCCCTGCGGGCAGGGCAGGATGGCACCGGCGGCCGGGGTGGCTCCGGTCGGGGTCGCACCGGTCGCATCGGACCGGTCAGGTCGGGCCAGTCAGGTCGGGCCAGTCAGGTCGGGGGTGGAGATGCAGGGACGGTCAGGGGCCGGGCACGTCATCGTCGACGGAACCGGCCTCTTCGCGGACGAGCTCGTGGCGCAGTTGCGCCGCTGCGAGGTGCCGGTCGTGGGGGGAGCGCACGCTGCGGACGGTGCCGAGCTCGCCCTCGCCGAGGGCGAGCCGGCCCCGACTGCGGTCGTCGTGGTCGCCCGTGACCGCCCCCCTCGCTGGGCGGGCACCCCGTGGCAGGCCCGCGGCATCCCTCACCTGCCAGTGGTGGTCGGTGCCGGCCGGGTCGTCGTCGGCCCGCTCGTCCTTCCCGGCAGCACGGCGTGCCTGCGCTGCTGCGGCGACGCCTGGGCCGAGGCCCGGGGCGGTGCGTCGCCACGCACCCGTGCGGCCGCTGGGGCACCCGGTGCCGACGGCATCCGGCCCGACCACCCGGCATCCGACACGCCGTCGGGCACGGTGGTCCTGGCCTGCGCCGTCGCCACCGTCATCGTCCTGTCGACCCTGCGAGGAGACGTGTCTCTGGGCGGAATCTCGACCGAGATCGGCCTCGCCGACGTGACCTTGACCCATCGTCTGTGGAACGTGCGTGCCGACTGTGGGTGTGCGCGGGTGAGAATGGCAGGGTGACCGACATCCCGCGGAGCTCCATCGCCCGCACCGCCAAGCTCGTCGGCCTGCCCCTGGGGCACGCCGGCCGGGTCGCCATGGGCGTGGGCAAGCGGGTGGGTGGGCGACCGGCCGAGGCCGTCGCCGCCGAGCTGCAGGCCCGCACGGCCGAACAGCTGTTCACCGTTCTCGGGCAGCTCAAGGGCGGCGCGATGAAGTTCGGTCAGGCCCTGTCGGTCATGGAGGCCGCGATGCCCGAGGAGCTGGCCGGGCCGTACCGGGCCACGCTCACCAAGCTCCAGGAGTCCGGGCCGCCGATGGGCGCCGACCGGGTGCACGAGATCCTCGCCCGCGAGCTCGGCCCCCGCTGGGCCAGCACCAAGCTCGTCGAGTTCGACGACGTCCCGGCTGCGGCGGCCTCGATCGGTCAGGTGCACAAGGGGGTCTGGCGCGATGGTCGCGAGGTCGCCGTCAAGCTCCAGTACCCGGGAGCGGCCGAGGCGCTGCTCTCCGACCTCAACCAGATCTCGCGGGTGGCCCGGATGGCCGGGTCGTGGGTGCCCGGCATCGACATCAAGCCGATCATGGCCGAGCTCAAGGCCCGCATGAGCGAAGAGCTCGACTACCACCTCGAAGCGCGCAACCAGCGGCACTTCGCCAACGCCTTCCGCGGCGACGAGGACGTCCTGATCCCCGAGGTGCTCGTGGACTCCAAGCACGTCATCGTCACCGAGTGGATCGACGGCACGCCCCTCGCGAGCGTCATCACGAACGGCACCACGCAGGAGCGCGACGAGGCCGCGACCCTCTACCTCGAGTTCCTCCTGCGCGCCCCGAACCGGGCTCGCATGCTGCACGCCGACCCCCACCCCGGCAACTTCCGGATCACCGACGACGGCCGGCTCGCCGTGTTCGACTTCGGGGCCGTCAACCGCCTTCCGCACGGGCTGCCCGCATCGCTCGGGCGCGTGCTCACCGAGGCGCTGGCCGGTGACGCCGTGGCCCTCGAAGCCGTGCTGCGCGAGGAAGGCTTCATCCGCAAGGGCATCGCCATCGACCCCGACGCGCTGCTCGAGTACCTCAAACCCCTGGTGGAACCCCTCCTGCACGACCAGTTCACCCCGACCCGCGAGTGGCTCCGCGGGGCCGCGGCCACCCTTCAGGACCCCCGCCGCCCCCAGTTCCTCATCGGCCTCAAGCTCAACCTGCCGCCGGAGTACCTGCTCATCCACCGGGTGTGGCTCGGCGGCATCGGTGTGCTCAGCCAGATCGGCGGCACCGTGCCACTGCGCGAACTCGTCTGCGCGCACCTGTCCGGCATCGACGAGTCACGTCTGCCCCCCTCCCCCAGCTGAGCAGACCCGCCTCACCACCAGGAGGAGTCGAGCTTCCCCTCGATGCTGCGCAGGAACCGGCGGCTGCACTGCTCGCAGGTCCAGGTGTCCCGCCCGTTCTCGACGCCCCTGGCCCAGGTGATCCGCGCCAGGGAGAGCGCCTCGGCGCCGTCGGGTGTGGCACCGCACGACGCGCAGACGATGTCGGATGCCGGTCGGCCGGCATCCGCCGTCGGTGCCGTGTCGTCGGGCCCGGCCATCGGGCTCAGGCCCCGGCCTTGGCAGCGGCCTTCGCGGCCTTCTTGAAGTCGCGGACCTTCTGCAGCGACTCGGCATCGACGACGTCGGCCACCGAGCGGAAGGAGCC
>NZ_DAORSO010000001.1:55623-71637 GCF_035443565.1 Ornithinibacter sp.
GCCATCGAGCGGCCGTAGCGGTGCACGGCCGGCGGGGTGGCGCACAGGTCGGCGAAGGCCTCGGGGTCCGCGGCGGCGATCGCGGCCGGGTCGAGGGTGCCGAACCGCTCGAGCACCTTGGCGGGGCCGGCGAAGGCGCGCTCCATGGGGAACTGCTGGTCGAGCAGCATCCCGGTGAGCAGGGCGAACGGGTCCTGCGAGAGGACACGGTCGGCGCTCGGGTCCTGGGCGATCGTCAGCGAAGCCATGACGACAGCGTAGCCAGCACCTCGACGGCGACCGCGCGCCAGAAGTCGGGCCCGGCGAGGGGCGGTGCCGCTGCCGCCGCCGGGGTCGAGGTGGTACCGCCCGCGAATCCGTGCGGTATCACCTCGACCTGCTGCCGGGGTTGGTGGGTGGTCTGGGGGGTCATCGCACGTGGCTGTGGATGACCGCCCGCAGCTGCTCGCGCTCGGCCGCGGCCTGCACCTGACGCTGCGCCTCGTGGACGCGGCGCTGGTGCGCGGTGCGACGGATGCGCTGCATGCGTCGGAAGTACATCGGGATCTCCTGGTGGTCGAAGGTGACTGGTCGCCTCAGGCGGCGACGTCGGTCTTGCGGGGACGTCCGCGAGGACGCTTGCGGGCGACGATGGCGCCCTGGACGAAGAGCTCTCCGCCCCAGACACCCCACGGCTCACGCCGGTCGAGGGCCCCGGAGAGGCACACGTCCCGAGCCGGGCAGGTGCCGCAGAGGGCCTTGGCGAACTCGACGCCGTCGGGGGTGTCGGCGAACCACAGCTCGGCGTCGTTCTCCCGGCAGGGGATGGCTTCGCCGAGGGCGTCGGACGCCTCGTGCAGGTCGAGCAGCTGGGTCAGCATCATCGGGGTGTCACCTCCTTGGTCGACGGGCCGGGTGCGGCTCGTCGTCGTCTCGGTGCGCCAGGTGTGGCGCGGGGTCGTGGTGCGATCGGTGTCGATCCGATCTGCGGTGGTGGTCATGGCGGTGGCCTCGGGGTGTGGTCTGGGTGCGGATGGCTGCGAGTGGTGTCAGCGGGAGTGAGTGGTGTCACTGGGAATGACGAAGGCCGCGGATCCCGTGTCGGGATCCGCGGCCTTGAGGTGACCTGTCGTCAGATGTCAGACAGGTGGGGCCTCAAGGCGGGGGTACCCGAACGGCTGGGCCAGGGCGTTGCCCAGGACGGCGAACACACCGGCGACGAGCTTGTCGTCACGGGTGGCGCTGCCGGGGTAGGACACAGTGCGCCCCTGGTCGGAGCCGAAGGTGCCTGCGTGAGCGGTGTTGGCGCTGCGCCAGGGACGCGCGCAGATCTCGCGGACAGCGCTCATCGCCAGGTCCTTGGTCATCGTCGTCTCCATCAGGGCCAACCCTCCTCACTGAACTCGCGGTGTGCGTACACCCGACCGGGCGCACGCCTGTCAGGTTAGGTGAGCCCTCGTGGCCGGGGCAACGCATTTATCGGCATGCCAGGCGCGGAGCAGCCGCCACCAGCTCGAAAAGTACTGCTGCACAGGGCTATTGGGCTTCAGAAAATTCTTCCAGGAGGCTCAGGACGGCGGCGCCGTACCGCTCGAGCTTGGCCGGGCCGACCCCCGTGATCCGTGACAGCGCGGCGACGTCGCGCGGCACCTTCTCGGCGATCGCGGTCAGCGTGGCGTCGGTGAACACGACGAAGGCCGGGACGTCGGCCTCGCGGGCGGTCTCCAGGCGCCACTCGCGCAGGGCCTCGAAGAGCCGCTCATCCATCGTGGGTGGGCAGGTCGAGCATCGGCCGATGGTCCGTTCGCGGGCCGTCCCGAGATCAGCCCCGCACGTGCGGCACGTCGAACGAACCGCCGGCTTGCCCTTGCCACCACCGGCCCCGCCACCCGTTCCGGGCGCCTTGCGTCGACGGGCCTGAGAGCGGGCGCCGTCGCCGAGCACGCTCGAGGTGCCGTCGAGGAACCGGGAGGGGCGTCGAGTCGCCTTGGCCCCGGGCGTGCGCGCCCCTGCGTAGGACAGCACGAGTCGCTCGCGGGCGCGGGTGACGCCGACGTAGAGCAGGCGCCGCTCCTCCTCGACGGCCTCCGGGGTGTCGGCCATGGTGATCGGGAGCAACCCGTCGGAGCAGCCGACGAGGAACACGGTGTCCCACTCGAGCCCCTTGGCGGCGTGGAAGGACGCCAGGGTCACGCCCTGCACCGTGGGTGCGTGGCTGGCCGCGGCCCGTTCCTCGAGCTCACGCACGAGGGCCGGCATCCGTGCCTGCGGGTCGGTCGCGAAGAGGTCGTCGGCCAGGCCGGCGAGCGCGGCCAACGATTCCCAGCGCTCGCGCGCCGCTCCCCCGCTCGTGGGGGCCTCCCGGGACCAGCCGGCCCCGAGCAGCACGTCACGGGCAAGGTCGGGCAGCGGCACCGACCCGTCGTCGGAGCGCGCCGCGCCCCGCATGAGCACCACCGCGTCGCGCACCTCCTTGCGGGAGAAGAAGCGCTCGCCGCCGCGCACGAGGTAGGGGATGCCGCGTTCGGCCAGCGCCGACTCGAAGGCCTCGCTCTGGCCGTTGGTGCGAAACAGCACGGCAACCTCGGAGGGTGGGTGCCCGGCATCCAGCAACGACGCGATACGCGTCGCCACGGCGGCCGCCTCGTCGGGGTCGTTGTCGGCCACGACGAGCTCGGGCACGGGCCCGTCGGCGCGCTGGGCACGCAGCTCGACCGAGCCGGATCGGCGCTGCCCGCCCGGGCCGCGCAGGACGAGGTTGGCGAGGGTGACGACCTGCGGGGTGGAGCGGTAGTTGCGCACGAGTTCGACGGTGCGGGCGTCGGGGTGGCGGGTGCGGAACGAGAGCAGGTGCTCGGGTGAGGCCCCGGTGAAGGAGTAGATCGTCTGCGCCGGGTCCCCGACGACGCAGATGTCGCGCCGCTCGCCCAGCCACAGGTCGAGCAGGGTCTGCTGGAGGCGGTTGACGTCCTGGTACTCGTCGACGACGAAGTGCCGGTACTGGTTGCGCACCGCCCGGGCCACCTCCTCGTGCTCGCGCAGGATGCCGACCATGAGGAGCAGGACGTCCTCGAAGTCGATGACGCCCCGGTCGGTCTTGACCTCCTCGTAGGCCGCGATGAGGCGGGCCATCGCCGTGGCATCCAGACCGGCCGGGGGTTCACGTCGTGCTGCGGCGGCTGCCGCCGCGTAGGACTCGGGAGTCAGCAACGACACCTTCGACCACTCGATCTCGGAGGACAGGTCACGGATGGCGGGGCTGTCCAGGCGCAACCGCAGGCGGGAGCCGGCCTCGGCGACGGCACTGGCCTTGTGCGGCATCACCTCCGGCGACGCACCGCCGATCGCCTGGGGCCAGAAATAGTGCAGCTGGCGCAGGGATGCCGCGTGGAAGGTGCGGGCCTGGACCCCGCCCACCCCGAGGTCGCGCAGGCGGGTGCGCATCTCACCGGCGGCCCGGGCCGTGAAGGTGACGGCCAGGACCCGCTGGGGTTGGTACACCCCGGACAGCACGCCGTACGCGATGCGGTGGGTGATGGCTCGGGTCTTGCCCGTGCCGGCGCCGGCGAGCACGCACATCGGGCCACTCGGGTGAGCCGCGACCTCGCGCTGCTCGGGGTCGAGTGCATCGAGGACCGCGTCGGCTCCGGGGTGCACTGGCAGGCTGCTCATCGCCCATGATCCTAGGTGGGGCCACCGACGGGGCCGGACGGTCTGGACGGCAGGGATGGCACCGCAGGCCGGGAAGGATCGGCCGTGGTGCGACGTTCACCTCCACCGAGCCCACCCGTTCACCACCGAAGGACCACGATGAGCGACGCCGCCGTCACCCACCTGCCCGCGCCGGGCACCGTCACGATGTTCACGACGACCTGGTGCGGCTACTGCCGCCGCCTGAAGTCGCAGATGGAGCGCGAGGGCATCTCCTTCACCGAGGTCGACATCGAGCACGAGCCCGGCACCGCCGAGTTCGTCATGTCGGTCAACGGGGGCAACCAGACGGTGCCGACCCTGCTCTTCGCAGATGGCAGCGCCGCGACCAACCCGACGATCGCCGAGGTGCGCTCCCGCCTCACCTGACCCCCGGCATCCGGACTTGGCGAACGACGAGGGTCAGCGCAGGGGGATGTCCGGTGAGTCGATCGGCCCACCGAACCAGTGCTCGATGATCCGCCGAGAGATCGACAGCTGCCCCGAGATGACGACCGAGCCGTCCGCCAACGCCGCGACGAGGTCATCGCGGCTGAACCAGCGTGCCGCCTCGATCTCCTCTGCCTGCAGGTGCAGGTCGGTGTCGAGAGCGCGGGCGGTGAACCCGAGCATCAGGGACGACGGGAACGGCCAGGGCTGGTCACCGAGGTAGGTGACGTCGGTGACGGCCACCCCGACCTCCTCGAGGACCTCGCGAGCCACGGCCCCCGCGAGGCTCTCGCCCGGCTCGACGAACCCCGCGAGCACCGACATCCCGTTGCCCCGAAAGCCCCTGCCCCGCGCGAGGAGCAACCGGTCGTCGGCATCGACGACCGCCATGATGACCGCCATGTCGGTGCGCGGATAGTGGTCGCTGGAGTCCGCCGGGCACCGCCGGATCCACCCCGCGAGCACCGGTTCGGTCGGGGTGCCGCACCGGGGGCAGTGGGTGTGGGACCGGTGCCAGTTCGCGAGCGCCAGCGTGGTCACGAGCGCGTGCGCGTCGAGGTCGGCCAGGGTGGCACCGACCTGGCGCAGCGTGCGCCACGCATCGTCACCCTCGACGGATGCCGTGAGGTCGTCGGCGACGACGCCGACGTACGAGACCGCCGCGGCATCCCCGAGGTAGAGGCCCAGCCGGTCGAGGTCTTCGGGGGTCGGCGCGTCGAACACCACCCGGGTCACCTCGTCGCTGCCGTCACCGGTGCTCCCGCCAGCGATGACGGCGGCGCGGTCACCGACCAGGCGCAGCACGCGGGTGTCGCCGTCAGCCAACAGCCGGGTCAGCAGAGAGGGGTCGGCCCGCAGGTCGCCGCGTCTGTCGAGGACGGACCGGCTGAGGGCGAGGTCAGGCAGGATCGCGGCACGGTCGGGCACGCGTCCCAGCCTATGGGGGGTCGAGCGCATACCGTGGTCGCGTGGACCGCAGCCCCGCCTATCTCGCCGCCCTCGCCAGCGCCGCGGTCTCCGGGCTCGACCCGGTGAGCGTGGAGGCCCTGTCGAGCACCCCGGACCAGTCCTTCGACGTCGCGTTCATCCAGGACACCGAGCACCGCAGATGGGTGGTGCGGGTCCCCCGCAGCGACGTCGCAGGTGCCGAGATGGACCGCACCGTCGCCCTGCTGGCCCTGCTCGGCCGACGGCTACCGTTCGCGGTCCCCGCACCCAAGGGATTCGTCGCCCTGGCCGAGGGCGGGCGCGCTGCCGTCTACCCGTACCTGCCCGGGCACAACCTGGACTTCGCCGAGTTGCCTGCCGGCCCCGGCCTGGCCGCTGAGCTCGGCCGGGCCATCGCCGCCCTGCACAACACCGACCCGGCCATCTACGACGAGGCGGGCCTGCCGTCGTACGACGCCGACGCCTACCGCAGCCGCCGGCTCGCCGAGCTCGACCGCGCTGCCGAGACCGGGCGCGTGCCGACGACGCTGTTGACCCGGTGGGAGAAGGCCCTCGAGGACGTCACCCTCTGGCGGTTCGCGCCGACCGCCACCCACGGAGACCTCACCGGCGACCAGGTCCTGGCCGTCTTCACCGACGACTCCGACGCGTCGACGGGCACCATCCGCGCCATGACCGGCTGGGAGGACGCCAAGGTCGCCGATCCCGCCGATGACTTCGCCCCTCTCGTCGCGGACGCGAGCCCCGAGGCCGTCGAGACCGTGCTCGAGGCCTACGCCCACGCACGGGTCGAACGCCCCGACACCAACCTCATCGTGCGCGCCCGCCTCGTCGCCGAACTCGGCCTGCTCGGCACCCTCATGACCGCCCTGTCCCGGCAGGACGCCGGTGCCGTCGAGGTGCTGACGACCCAGCTTCGCCGCCTCGACGACGCCGTCCACGCCGGCGAGGAGCCCGACGACTACCGCCGGACCTCGTTGGCGCCGATCGGCATCCGGACGCGCCCGACCCCACCCCCCGCCCTCGTCGTCGACGAGGACGACGAGGAGCTGCCCGAGCTCGTGGACCCCGACCTCATGGAAACCGAGCCGGTGGATTCCGAACTCGTGGAGACGGACCGCGACGACACGGTCGCGGTTCCCGTCGCGGTTCCCGTCACTGTTCCCGTCGCCGCCGGTGACGAGGTCCCCGCGTGGCTCGAGCTGGAGCACTCCGAGGATGACGAGCCGGACGAAGACCATGCGCCGGGCCAGGATGCCGCGCTGGCCGAGACCGACGAGGAGGACGCGGACGAACTCGGGTCCGGCGAGGTCAGCCCGGACGAGCGGCCCTCAGCACCGCAGTGATCCCGTCGACCCCCGGCAGGTCCGGCCAGGTCGTCTCGCCCGTCGCGGCGTGGAAGAACGCACCGCGCACCCGCTCGACCGGCACCCCGCGCACCCGCGCCCACGCGATGCGGTACGCCGCGAGCTGAAGCGTTCGCGCTGACGCACGGGATCCGCTCGGCGCCGCCCCGGTCTTCCAGTCGACGACGACCCACGAGGGCTGGCCGTCGTCGCCGACCTCCTCGAAGACGGCGTCGATGCGGCCACGCACGGCGATGCCGTCGAGGACGGTCTCGACGCTCGTCTCGACCTCGACCGGCGTGCGATCCGCCCACTCGCTCGCGCTGAAGCTGGCGCGCAGCGCGGCAAGGTCGTCGTCGACGGCTCCGTCGTCGGCCGACCCCGGCAGCTCGTCGATGTCGACGAACGCTGCCCGGGCGTAGTGCTCCTCGACCCAGGCGTGGAAGGCCGTTCCGCGGCGCGCCGACAGGGCCGGCGGGGTGGGCATGGGGCGCCGGAGGTCGAGGGTGAACCGGGCGGAGTCCTCGGCGAGCGCGACCAGGGCAGAGGTCGACAGGTGCGCGGGCAGCACGACGTCGACGTCAGCACCGCGACCGCGCGCAGCCCGCTCGGCGAGCAGCATCGTCACCTCGTCGTCCCACGGCCCGCGGGGAGCAGCCACACCGGAGCCGTCGGGTGCCTGCGAGAGGGAGGCCACGGCATCCGCGATGGCCCGGGCGGGCTCGAGCAGCCCCTGCCTGCGGGGCACGTGGTCCTGCGTCGGCCAGGCGACGTCCACCTGCTCGGCCGTTCGCGGGTTCTGCGGCTTGGGGTCGATGGGCGGCAGGTCGACCCACGGGCCGGACGCCTGAGCCAGCCCGCTCCCACGCACCTCGAGCAGGAAGCGCGACGTCAGTCGAGGAGTGCCGGCCGTGCCCCACACGTGGCTGGTCAGGAGCAGGTCGTGACGAGCCCGGGTGAAGGCGACGTAGGCCAGCCGTCGTTCCTCGAGGATGCCGTGGGCCGCCACCGCGCCCCTGAACCGGTGGTACTCGCCGGACGTGCCGGCGATGGTGTCCCACGTGTGCGGGCCGCGCCAGGAGAAGTGCGGCAGCCCGTCGGCGTCGCCGCGCAGGTCGTAGGGAAGGGTCGCGAGGCCGGCCAGCCAGCCCTTGTCGGTCGGGGTCGAGTGGTTCCACGCGCCGTCCTTGACGGTCGTCGAGGTGCCGGAGTGGGCCGGGAACGACGACTCCACGAGCCCCGGGACGGCCACGACGTCCCACTCCAGCCCCTTGGCCGCGTGCACGGTCATCACCTGCACGGCATCGGGGCGCGCCTCGACCCAGCCGAGGTCGAGGCCGCGCTCCTCGTCGACGGCCGCGTCGAGCCAGGCGAGGAACCCGCCGAGGGTCGACCGGTCAGCGCTGGCGGCGAAGGTCGCCGCCACGTCGGCGAAGGCGTCGAGGTGCGCACGGGCGGCGCCCGGGCTCCACGTGGTGCGGGCCAGCACCTCGATGTCGAGACCGAGGGCCACCTCCGCCTCGGCGGCCAACTCGGCCAGACCGAGGCCGGTGAGGGTGCGCAGGTGGCGCACGGTGTCGGCAAGGCCCTTGAGACGGGCGAGGGCCGTGGGCGACAGCGACTGGCCCTCCGGCCCGACCCAGGTGGCGGGTGGGAGGTCGTCGAGGGCCTCGACGATGCTGGCCTGCTCGCTGGCGTCGCGCGAGAGGTCGGTGCGCCTCCGGTCACGGCCGGTGCGCTGCCGCTCTCGGGCCCACGCACCGAGCCCGTCGAGGTCGGCGGCACCGAGGCGGCACGACGGCCCGGTCAGCAGGCGCATCAACCGGTCACCACGACTCGGGTCCTGCACGACCCAGAGCAGGGCGACGAGGTCGGCGACCTCCGGCGTGTGGAGCAATCCACCCAGACCCACGACCTCGTAGGGGATACCGCGCTCCTCCAACGCCTCGATGACCGGGTCGAACTGGGAGCGTTTGCGACACAGCACGGCCGCCGTGGCGCGCCCCGGCCGACGAAGCCGGGCCCGCACCCAGTCGGCGACGTGCGCGGCCTCGTCCTCCAGCGTCGACAACCGAGCCGTCGCGACGTGCCCGGGGCCGGCATCCGTGCGGGCCCCGAGCCGGTGCACCGGCACCGACGTCGCACGGGTCAGCGGCTGCGCGACGTGGTTCGCGACCTCGAGCACGGCTCGGTCGTTGCGCCAGCTCGTCGACAGCGGGAGCACCTCGGTCGGCCCGGCATCGTCGACGAAGTCGGCACGGAAGCGGTGCAGCGTCGTCGAGCTCGCCCCGCGCCAGCCGTAGATCGACTGGTGGGGGTCGCCGACGGCGGTGACCGGCACCGCCGCACCGGGAGCCACGAACAGTGACCGCAGGAGCTGGAGCTGGGCCTCGGAGGTGTCCTGGAACTCGTCGAGCAGCACCGCGCGGAACCGGGACCGCTCACCGACCCCGACCTGCTTCACCGTCATCGCGATGCGGGCGGCGAGCTGCACCTGGTCGGCGAAGTCCATGCTGTCGCGCGAGCGCTTGAGGGCCTGGAAGTCCTTGATGAGCGGCAGGATCGCGCGCCGCTCGCGCAGCACGGCGATGGCGTCCCTGACCTCCTTGGGAAAGGCCTTCTTCGTCGAGGCCTCACCCCGCGGGATGAGCTCGAGGGCGGCGACCACCTCGTCGAGGTGCGCGGCCACGGCATCCACGTCGACGAGGTGCTCAGCCATCTCACCGGCGAGGTCGACCACCGCGGTCGTCACGGTCGACTCCGCCTTCTCGACCTCGTCCATGGGCCCGTCATAGGCCACGACCGACTCGTGGGCGACCTGCCAGGCGGCGGCTTCACTGAGCAGGCGGCTCTCGGCCTCCACCCCGAGGCGAACGCCGTGCTCGCGCACGATCCGGCCCGCATAGGCGTGGTAGGTCGAGACCGTCGGGGCATCGTCGAGCACGGCGGCGCCGTCCTCCTCCTGCGGCACCCAGATGCCGGCCTCACGCAGGGTGGCCAGTCGCGCGGAGAGCCGCTCGGACAGCTCACCGGCGGCCTTGCGGGTGAAGGTCAGCCCCAGGACCTCGTCGGGGCGCACCAGGTCGTTGGCGACCAGCCAGACCACTCGCGCCGCCATCGTCTCGGTCTTGCCCGAACCGGCCCCGGCGACGACGAGCAGGGGGCGCAGCGGGGCCTCGATGACCGCAGCCTGCTCAGGCGTCGGGGCGTGCTGGCCCAGCGCCTGCGCGAGCGCGACGGCACTCCACCGCGGCACCGTCACAGCCGCCTCCCCTCGGCCAGGGCCGGGCAGGAGTCCTTGACCTGGCAGGTGCCGCACTGCTTCGTCCCGGGGGTGGCGGAGAAGACGGCGCCGGACATCTCCTGCGCCACCTGTTCGACGAGGTCATGGGCCCACTGCGGGTCGTCATCGGCGTCGAGGGGCTGCTGGACCTGCACGGTGGTGGTGAGGTTGGCGGCCTTGCCCAGGTGGAGCAGCGCTGCTCCGCCCGGCTCGGTGCCGACGTCGGGCAGGGCACCGTGCTGCACCGCGAGCTGGTAGGCACCGAGCTGGCCGTGCCGGGACACCTCTGCGACGCTCGGTTTGCTGGCGCCGGTCTTGAGGTCGACGATGCGCACCTGGCCGGTGGGCGACACCTCGACGCGGTCGACCCGACCGGTGATGCGGGCTCGCCCGATCGCGGCCTCGATGCGGGCCTCGGAGGCCGCCCGGCGCCACCCGGCGGCATCCGACTCGGTGACGTAGCGCGCCAGCCGGTCGGTCATCGCGGTCGCCTGGGCCAGGCTGCGACGGCTGAGCCAGCCGGGGGCGAGCCCGAGTCGCCCCCACCGCGCCTCGACCTCGGCGGCGTAGGTCGCCGCATCGGTGTCACCGAGCTCGTGGGCGACGTCGTGCACGAGCGTGCCGATGTCCTGCGCGCCCATCGAGGGCCCGTCACCGCCCGCGGCACGCAGCACCCACTGCAGGCGACACCGGATGAACGGGTCGATGGCCGACGGTGAGATCACGACCGGTGCGTCGGGCGCACGGCGCGGGCGGGTGTCGCTGACGTCGCGCAGGGCCCACCACTGCGCGGGGTCGGCGCCTGGCACGTGGTGGCTGGCGAGGCGGGCGAGGGTCGTGACCGCGGCTCCTCGGCGGGCCGGGTCCTCCCCCGCGACCTCGCGCCGCAGCTCACCGACCAGGCCCGCGAGTGTCAGCGGGCGCGGGACGTCGGTGAAGGTGCGCGCCTGGGGCAGCGGGTCGATGACGTCGAGGAAGGGTGAGGGCTGCTCGTCCTCACCACGCACGGCGGTGACGACGAGGTGCTCACGGGCCCGGGTGACGGCGACGTGGAAGAGCCGGGTCTCGTCATGGCGCACCTGCGCACGCGCCGCCCGGGGGTCATCACCACGGCCGGCGAGCACGTCGACGAGGTCGGTCGAGCCGAGCAACGATCCGCGCAACCGCAGGTCGGGCCACACCCCCTCCTGCACCCCGGCGACGACGACGAGGTCCCACTCGCGACCGGCGGATGCCGCGGGCGTGAGCAGGGCGACCGACTCACCTGCGGGGGCCCTCGCGACGAGGCTGTCGCCAGCGACGTCCTGAGCGAGCACGTGATCGAGGAAGTCAGCCGGGGAGGCGCCGGGGAGGCGGTCGACGAAGCGGGCCGCGGCATCGAAGAGCCCGAGCACGGCGTCGAGGTCACGGTCGGCGCGCCCACCCGCCGAGCCGCCCGTGAGGGCGGCGTCGCGCCACGGCTGGGCCAGGCCGCTCGCCGACCACATCCGCCACAGGACGACCTCGACCCCGTCCCCCTCGCGCAGGGCGTCGACCGCGGTGGCCAGCACCCGGTGCACCCGGCGTGCGGGCTGGCCCTCCGGGCCGACGTGGTCGAGGGCGCCCGGCGCGAGCACGGCTTCGGCGAGCAGCACGTCACTCGGTCGGCCACCGCCGCCGTCGAGCTCGAGTCGCCGCAACGAGCGGCGCAGCCGCCGCAGCGACACGGCATCCGCCCCACCGACCGGGGAGGTGAGCGTGTCGACGACCTGCGCGGGATCGAGGTGCTCACCACCGGCGATCACCTCCAGCGCCCAGGTCAGCAGGGTGAGGAACGGCCGCACGGCGGCCTCGTCGGCCACGGGGAGGTCAGCGGTGGTCGTGTCGACCGGCACGCCGGAACTGCGCAGCACGCGGCGCAGGGTGGCCGTGCGGGACCCGCCGCGCACGATGACGGCCATGCGTGACCACGGCACGCCGTCGATGAGGTGCGCGGTGCGCAGACGACCCGCGATGTACCCGGCCTCCTGGGATGCCGTGCGCACGAGGTGCGTCTCGACTCGCCCGTCGCGCGGGTCGGGGTCCACGGCCCGGTGGGCCACCCCGCCGACGACACCGATGTGCCCGACGACTCGAGAGGCCGCGGCGCGAAGCGGCGCTCCTGAACGGTGGCAGGCGCCGAGGGTGATCGTGTCCGCCTGCGGCCAGGCAGTGAGGAACAGGCGAGGGTCTGCTCCGCGAAAGGTCTCGGTGGCGGCATCCGGGTCGCCGATGAGCACCAGCTGGGCAGCACTGGCCGTGACCGTCTCCTGGAGCAGCCGCAGCCCCGGCGGGGTGAGCTCCTGGGCGTCGTCGACGACCACGAGGCGCAGGCTCTGGGGCAGGGAGGTGGGGTCGTCCTCGACGAGGTCGGCGGCCGCGCCGAGGATCCACGCCGGGTCGAACGCCCCGGCGGCGGACAGCGCGGTCACCTCGTCGTACTCGCGCAGGACGTGGGCCGCCGCCACCCACTCCCCTCGGCCGTGGTCGCGACCGAGCTCCGCGAGCGCCTCAGGCTCGAGACCGAGCTCGACGGCACGCATGAGCAGGTCACGCAGCTCGCGGCGGAAGGTGCGGGTGGGCAGGGCGAGGTGGAGCTCGGCAGGCCACTGCGGCGCCGGGGCCGTGCCGGCGGCGTGGCCGGCGAGCAGCTCGCCGAGGATGACGTCCTGCTCGGGGCCGCTCAGCAGTCGCGGGGTCGGGTCACCGGCGAGCGCGGCCGCCTGCCGGAGCAGGCCGAACCCGAAGGACTGGTGCGAGCGCGCCAGGGGGGTGGTGGTCGTGCCGCCGAGGCGAGCCGTGACGGCATCCCGAAGGCGCGCTGCTGCACGTCGGGTCGGGGCGAGCAGCAGGCACTGGTCAGCAGTCAGCCCCTCGGCGACCGCCGCCGCGATGCGCTCGACGGCCACCGTGGACTTGCCGGTGCCGGGTGCACCGAGCACCCGAACGACGGCAGCCCGGTGCTCGACCGCGGCCTGCTGCGAACCGTCGAGGACGGGGGCAGCGGCCTCGGCGAGGTCGGGGCGGCGAAGGACGAGCACCCCGGGATTCCACCACGCCCCTCCGACACCAGCTGACCCGTGAGGTCAGCGGCGCCAGAAGAGGTGGTGCACGACGCCGCTCGGGCTGGGCACGACCTCGAGGTGAAAGCGGTCGAGCAGCTCGTCGGGCGACTCCCACAGCCGTCCCCCGCGGCCGATCTCGACCGGAGCGACGGCCACGTGCATCGTGTCGACGAGGTCGGCCTCGAGGAACTCGCGCACGGTCCTCACCCCTCCGCCGAGGCGCACGTCCTTGCCGTCGGCGGCCTCCTTGGCCTGGCGCAGGGCCTCGTGCGGGTCGGCGTCGATGAAGTGGAAGGTCGTGTCCGACAAGGTGATGCTCGGCCGCACGTGGTGGGTCAGCACGAACACCGGCGTGCGGAACGGCGGCTCGTCCCCCCACCAGCCCTGCCACTCGAGGTCCTCCCACGGCCCCTGCTGCGGGCCGAACTTGCCGCGCCCCATGATCTCGGCGCCGATGTTGGTGCTGAAGTCGCGGGTGAAGTAGTCGTCCAGGCCACGGGTCCCGCCCGGGTCGGTGCGGTTCGGCCAGCTCGCCGTGGCGCCGGCCCGGGACGCCAGCGCCGCGGGGTCGGCGTGGCCGAAGGGACGCTCGAGGGTGAGCCCCTCCCCCGTTCCGAACCCGTCTGTGGAGAGCATGAAGTTCTGCACGCGCAGCAACTGTGTCCGGACGCCGTTCCTCATGGTGGCCAGTGTCCCGGACCGTGGCAGCTCAGCACACCCGTCGCAGATCCTTGCTCCGCTGGTGAGTCCGTACTCCGGTGGTGCAGTGCTGCAGCGACGCACCACCGGAGAACGGATCTGCATCGGGAGCAAGGCCCACCCATCGGGAGCACGACCGCACCACGAGGGCGCCCATGACGCACACTGCGCCACGACGGACGCACCGAAGAGCGCGGCGCCCCTCGCGTACGCCCTGCGTTCAGTAGGTCGGCAGGTGGGGTTCGACGTCACGCACCCACGCGAGGATGCCGCCCTCGACGTTCACGGCATCCACCCCGCGCGCTCGCAGCAGGTCCACCGCCTCGGCCGACCGGCCGCCCGACTTGCAGTGCACGTACACCCGGACCCCCGCATCGACACCAGGCACTCCGGCACCCGCCCGCAGGTCGCCGATCGGCACCCAGACGGCCTCCGCCAGGGCGACGATCTCGCGCTCTCCCGCTTCTCGGACATCGACCACCACGGCACCGGCGTCCAGTTCCTCGCGCAGCCGATCCACGCTGATGGTGGGCCGATCAGGTGGCGACGCACCGGCATCCGCCCCCTCAGTCCGGATGCCGGTCGCCCACCCGAGCGGGCGCGCCACGTCCGCGCCGGAGCCGCACACCCGGCATCCGGGATCAGCTGCCACGGGCAGCGCGTCCCAGGTCTGGCCGAGGGCGTCGTGCACGAGCAGGCGTCCGACGAGGGGCTCGCCCATCCCGGTGATGAGCTTGACCGCCTCGGTGCCCATCACCGACCCGACGCTCGCGCACACCGCCCCGAGGACGCCGCCGACGGCACACGACGGCACGGCATCCGGCGCCGGTTGCGAGGGGAACACGCAGGCGTAACAGGGCCCCTCACCCGCCCACCAGACCGACACCTGGCCGTCGAAGCGGAACACCGACCCCCAGACGTGGGGGATGCCGAGGCGCGCACACGCGTCACCGACGAGGTAGCGCGTGGGGAAGTTGTCGGCGCCGTCGAGCACGAGGTCGTAGTCGGCGACCACGGCCAGGGCAGTGCTCTCGTCGAGGCGCGCGGTGTGCTCGATGACCACGGTGGCGGGGCTGATCGCGCGCACCGACTCGGCCGCGGAGCTTGTCTTCGGGCGCCCCACGTCGGCGACCCCGTGCACGACCTGTCGCTGGAGGTTGGTGAGGTCGACGACGTCGTCGTCCACGATCCCGATGGTGCCGACACCCGCTGCAGCGAGGTATAGCAGCGCCGGGGATCCCAGGCCCCCGGCGCCGACGACGAGCACGCGAGCGGCGCGCAGCCGGCGCTGCCCGTCGCTGCCGAGATCGGGCAGGAGGAGGTGTCGGGCGTAGCGCGTGCGCTCCTGGGCGGTGAGCTCGGGCCCCGGGGGCACGAGCGGGGGACGCGACATGGCGCGAGGGTAACAACCAGCCTGCGGGCCGTCCCGGTGGACCGCGTTACTCGTCCGTAGGATGCTGACCTCACGCCCGGAGCGAAGGACCTCGATGACCAGCACCCCCATGCCCACCCGCGGCCAGCGGATGCCGCGCAGCGAGCGCCGCGCGCAGCTGCTCGACGCCGCGCAGGCCGTGTTCGTCCAGTCCGGCTACCACGCCGCCGCGATGGACGAGATCGCCGACCGTGCCGGCGTCTCCAAGCCGGTGCTGTACCAGCACTTCCCGGGCAAGCTCGACCTCTACCTGGCCCTGCTCGACAAGCACTGCGACACCCTCGAGTCGCTGGTGCGGGCGGCCCTGGAGGTCGGCGGCGACAACGAGGTTCGCGTCGAGCGCACCGTCGCGGCCTACTTCCAGTTCGTGACGAGCGCCGGCGCCGCGTTCCGGATGGTCTTCGAGTCCGACCTCACGAGCGTGCCCCAGGTGCGGGCCCGGTTGGATGCCGTGGAGATGAACTGCGCGGAGGCGATCGCCGAGGTCATCGCCGAGGACACCGGCGCCGACGACGAGCGTGCCCTGCTCCTGGGGTCCGCGCTGGCCGGTATGGCGCAGGTCGCCGCGCGCCACTGGCTGGCACAGGGTGGCGACGTCCCCGAGGCCGAGGCCGCGCGGATGATCAGCTCCCTCGCGTGGCGTGGCCTGGGGTCGTTCCCCAAGGTCGAGGCCTGAGACTGCGCTGACCCGGCGGTCGCCGGCTGGCCGTCGCCAGCTGGCCGGGCGAGGTGTTTCGTGTTCGCCCACGGCGGATGCCGGAATGGCTCCCCGCCCGCGCGGGTTAGCCTGATCCAGACAGTGGTGCGGTGACGCCGCACCCCAACCCTGAAGGAAGGTGTGCGCCCGTGGAGGTCACCATCGGTGTCCAGAACGTCGCCCGCGAGCTGACGATCGAGACCGACTCACCCACCGCCGAGGTCACCGCGGCCGTGGAGAAGGCTCTCGCCGACGGCGGAGTGCTGCGCCTCACCGACTCCCGCGGTCGCTCGGTCTTCGTCCCCGGCTCGGTCATCGGCTGGATCCAGGTCGGCGACTCCGACAAGGCCCGCGTCGGGTTCACCCCCTGACCCCGTTCACCACCCGTCCCCGCACACCCTGATCGA
>NZ_DAORSO010000001.1:71737-74142 GCF_035443565.1 Ornithinibacter sp.
ATCGACTGGATCCGCTGGTTCATCTCCATCGCCGCGGCCGCTGCCCTCGTCATCGGCTACGAGAAGGTCACCGCCAAGAAGTCGGTCTGACCGCACCAACCCCACTCATTGCACGAGAGCCACCCGGATCCGGGTGGCTCTCGTGCAATAAGTGCGGGTCTGTGCCGGGTGACTGGTTGTTTCGCTCAGGGCGTGAGGCCCATCAGGGCCATCCGCTTCTGGTGGTTCTCCGTCAGGCGGGCGAACATCTGCCCCACCTCGGCCAGGTCGACCCCTCCGCCGACGAGCAGCGCGGACATGGCATCGCGCTCGACGGCCACGGCCTGGGCCTGCGACAACGCCTCCCCGAGCAGGCGCCGGCCCCACAGCGACAGCCGTCCGGCGGCCGTGCGGTCGGTCTTCAGGGTGTCACGCACGACGCCGACGACGAAGTCCGCCTGCCCCTCGTCGTCGAGCGCCAGGCCCATGACGCCGCGGGTCTCGTCATCGACGAAGGCGCTCATCTCGCGGTAGAAGTCCTTCGCGATCCCGTCGCCGACGAAGGCCTTGACGAGCCCCTCGATCCAGTCCCGAGGCTTCGTGCGCTCGTGGTAGGCCGCAAACGGCGTGACGAAGGGCGCCATCGCGGCCTCGGCGTCGATCCCACGAGAGCCCATGTGCTCGATGAGCTGCGAGTACTGCACGTACTCGGTGTGCGCGAGGCCGGCCATCGACGACTTCAGCGCCAGCGTCGGCGCGAGGTCGGAGTCGACGGCCATGCGGATGAACGCGGTGAGCTCGCCATAGGCCAGGACGCCCAGCAGGTCGGCCACGGCAGCGGTGTAGGCGGGGTCCTCGGTCGACATGTGCTCCATGGATCGCGAGCCTAACGGTAGAGTGGCCGCTGTCCACGGTGCCCGGTCGGCACGAAGACAGTTCCCTGACGTGGCGAGAGCCCGGCCCTGCCGGCGCGGCCCGCTCCCCGAAGACCTCCGATCGGCCCGCAGCCTTGCGTGGGCGCGCCCGCGCCCGCCGACCGGAAGAGATCACCCGTTGACCGACGTCACCAGCACCGCAGCGCCTGAGGCGCAGACCCTGCCGGAGCCCTCCTTCTCCGACTTCCCGATCCACCCCGAGATCGTCGAGGCGCTCGCCGAGCACAACATCACCAGCCCCTTCCCGATCCAGGCGATGACCCTGCCCGTGGCGCTGTCCGGGCACGACATCATCGGCCAGGCGAAGACGGGCACCGGCAAGACCCTCGGCTTCGGCATCCCCATCCTCAACCGCGTCGTGTCCCCGCGCGACGAGGCGTTTGCCTCGATGCCCGCGGCCGGCAAGCCCCAGGCCCTCGCGGTGGCTCCGACCCGTGAGCTCGCCGTGCAGGTGGCGAGCGACCTCGAGCGCGCCGGCAAGAAGCGCGGCATCCGCGTGCTCACCGTCTACGGCGGTCGCGCCTACGAGCCGCAGGTCGAAGCGCTCCAGCGCGGTGTCGAGGTCGTCGTCGGCACCCCGGGTCGCCTCATCGACCTCGCGAAGCAGGGTCACCTCGACCTCGGTCACGCCCGCATCGTCGTCCTCGACGAAGCGGACGAGATGCTCGACCTGGGCTTCCTGCCCGACGTCGAGAAGCTGCTCTCCCTCACCCCGGCCGCGCGCCAGACCATGCTCTTCTCCGCCACCATGCCCGGTGCCGTCGTCGCCCTGGCCCGTCGCTACATGAGCCAGCCGACGCACATCCGCGCCATGGGCGACGACCAGGAGAACGCACACACGGTCAAGGCCGTGGAGCAGTTCGTCTACCGCGCGCACGCCATGGACAAGGTCGAGATGCTGGCCCGCATGCTCCAGGCCAAGGACCGCGGGCTGACCATCGTCTTCAGCCGCACCAAGCGCACCGCAGCCAAGGTGGCCGACGAGCTCGCCGACCGCGGGTTCGCCGCCGCCTCCATCCACGGCGACCTCGGTCAGGGCGCTCGCGAGCAGGCGCTGCGCGCCTTCCGCAACGGCAAGGTCGACATCCTCGTCGCCACCGACGTCGCTGCGCGCGGCATCGACGTCGAGAACGTCACCCACGTGATCAACTACCAGTGCCCCGAGGACGAGAAGACCTACCTGCACCGCATCGGTCGCACGGCACGCGCGGGCAACACCGGCATCGCCGTGACGTTCGTCGACTGGGACGACCTGCACCGCTGGGCGATGATCAACAAGGTGCTCGACCTCGGCATGCCCGAGCCGCAGGAGACCTACTCCAGCTCACCGCACCTGTTCACCGACCTCGACATCCCCGAGGGCAGCAAGGGCCGCCTCCCCCGCGCGCAGCAGACCCGCGCCGGCCTCGGTGCCGAAACCCTCGAGGACCTCGGCGAGACCGGCAAGGGTGCCGGTCGTCGGGGCCCGTCGGGCGGCCGCGGCAACGAGCG
>NZ_DAORSO010000002.1:0-29129 GCF_035443565.1 Ornithinibacter sp.
GTGACCGGGAGCGAGTCGCTCTCGACGCTCGCGGTCGGCACGGCCGGGGCGCGGGTGGCCTTCCTGCACGGACTGTTCGGGCAGGGGCGCAACTGGACCCAGATCGCCAAGGCGATCGCCGGCCCGGACGGGGCTGCGGCCCAGTGCCTGCTCGTCGACCTGCCCGACCACGGACGGTCGCCGTGGACGCAGGAGTTCTCCTACGAGACGTATGCGCAGCGCGTCGCCGCCACGCTGGCGGCCACGGCGCCGGGGGAGCCGTGGGTGCTCGTCGGCCACTCGCTCGGGGGCAAGGTCGCGATGGTCACCGCCCTGACCAACCCCGAGCTCGTGCGCAGCCTCGTCGTCGTCGACATCGCCCCCAAGGACTACGGCGACCTCGACCGCTTCGTGCACTACATCGAGGCCATGCGCTCGCTCCCGCTGGCGGAGCTCACCGGGCGCGCCGACGCGCAGGACCGCTTCGCGCAGGTCGAGCCGGATGCCGGGGTGCGCGGGTTCCTGCTGCAGAACCTTCGGCGGCGGGGCGACACCTGGGGGTGGCAGGCCAACCTTGAGCTCATCGCGGCCGACGCGGCGCTCGGTCAGGGCTCGCGGATCGCCGACTTCCCCGAGCTCGGTGCCCCGCCGTACGACGGCCCGGTGGTGTGGCTCGTCGGTGGCGACTCCGGCTACGTGCGTGACGAGGACACCGAGCAGATGCGGGCGCTGTTCCCGCGTGCGCGGCCGGTGGTCGTCAAGGGGGCCGGGCACTGGGTGCACTCGGAGGCGCCCGAGGTCGTCATCGAGACGTTGCGCCGGGTGCTGAGGGCACTGCCTGCTGCCTGATTCGCCGTCGGGTGTGTGGGAAGTGCCCCGGCCCATTGACATTCTTCACGCCCGACTGCGCGGCCCGGGTCTAGGGTCGGGGCATGGCTTCGGTCCTGCACCTCACCGGCCCTGTCCTGCTCGGCCCCGACGACGTCCGAGATCAGGCCTGGGTGCTCGGCGGCCGCATCACCTACGAGCAGCCGACCGGGGACCACCACGTCACCACCGTGCCCGGCTGGGTGCTGCCGGGCCTGGTCGACGCCCACAGCCACATCGGGCTCGACCGCCACGGGGCGACCGACGCGGCCACCGCCGAGCAGCAGGCCCTGACCGACCGATCCGCCGGGGCCCTGCTCCTGCGCGATGCCGGCTCGCCCGCCGACACCCGGTGGGTGCAGGACCGCGAGGACCTGCCGCGGCTCGTGCGGGCCGGGCGGCACATCGCCCGAACGCGCCGCTACATCCGCAACTACGCGTGGGAGGTCGAGCCCGAGCAGCTCGTCGACCAGGTGCGCATCGAGGCGCGCTCGGGCGACGGGTGGGTCAAGCTCGTCGGCGACTGGATCGACCGGGAGAGCGGGGACCTCGCGCCGTGCTGGCCGGCTGACGTGTTGGCGCAGGCGGTCGCGGCGGCCCACGAGGAGGGGGCCCGGGTCACGGCGCACTGCTTCGGGGAAGAGTCACTGCGTGACCTGGCCGCGGCGGGTGCCGACTGCGTCGAGCACGCCTGCGGGCTCGAACCCGACACCATCGACACGTTCGCCCGTCAGGGCATCGCGATCGTGCCCACGCTGGTCAACATCGACACCTTCCCGCAGATCGCGGAGCCGGCTCGCGAGAAGTTCCCCGACTACCACCGGCACATGATCGACCTGCACGCGCGCCGGTTCGAGACGATCGCGTCGGCGCGCGAGGCCGGCATCCCGGTCTACGTCGGCACGGATGCCGGGGGCTCACTTCCCCACGGACTCGTCGCCGACGAGGTCGCGCACCTCGGGCGGGCCGGCTTCACGCCGCAGCAGGCGTTGGATGCCGCGTGCTGGGGTGCGCGGGCGTGGCTGGGATGGCCGGGGCTGGGGGAGGGGGAGGAAGCCGACCTCGTCGTGTACCCCGCTGACCCGCGGGCTGACCTCGGCGTGCTCGCTGCCCCGTCGCTGGTGGTGCTGCGCGGGATCGCCCACATCCCCTGACCCCACGCCCGCCTGAGACCTCCGAGCTGCGGGTCGAGAGTAGACGAATCGCCGCGAGCGGCAAGGGCCACGCGGCGATTCGTCTACTCTCGACGGGTTGTGGTGAGGGCGTGCTCAGGCGGGTTCGGCCGCGCCCTTGCGGGCGTCGTCCGTGGCGAGCTCTGCCTCGAGGTCGGCGAGCTCACGCTCGAGAGCGAGTTCGCCCCGGTAGGCCCGCACCGACCAGGCGACCGCGCCCGCCCAGACGGCGGCCAGCACGAGGTAGACGAGGGTGCGGGTGGAGTCCGACGCGTCGATCCAGTCGCTGCGCAGCAGGGTGCGGCTGTTGGTGAGCACGATGACCCCGCCCACCGCTGAGCCGAGCACCCGGGGCGGGATGTGCCGCACCAGCCACGCGGCGATCGGGGCGGCGATGAGCCCGCCGACGAGCAGCGCGACCACCCATGCGGTGTCGATGCCGGCGGATCCGAGCGCGAGGAGGAAGCCGGCGCTCGCGGCCACCGAGACGAGGAACTCGCTGGTGTCGATCGAGCCGATGACCTTGCGGGGCTCCAGGCGCCCGCTCGCGAGGATCGCCGGCGTCCCGACAGGGCCCCACCCACCGCCACCGGTCGCGTCGACGAAGCCGGCGACGAGACCGAGCGGGGTGAGGAAGCGCCGACGCAGCGGTTGGCCGAGCCGGTCCCGCCGCAGGCCCTTGACGGTGAAGCGCACGAGCACGTAGATGCCCAGCGCCAGCAGGATCAGGGACATGACGGGGGCGGCGACCGAGGTGTCGAGGCTGGACAGGAAGGTCGCGCCGGCGAAGGCTCCGATCGCGCCGGGGATGCCGATGCGGATGACGACCTTCCAGTCGACGTTCCCGAACTTCCAGTGGGACGCACCCGAGGCCAGCGTCGTGCCGATCTCGGCGAGGTGCACGGTCGCCGAGGCCGCCGCCGGGTTGGTGCCGATGGCGAGCAGGAGCGTCGTCGACGTCACCCCGTACGCCATGCCGAGCGACCCGTCGACGAGTTGGGCGCCGAGGCCGACGAGGGCGAGGAGGACGAGCTTTCGCACGGGACAGGCTCCAGAGAGTGGTAATCCGACCGGACAAGTAGGAGTTTCATCCAACGTCTTGTTATGGGTCAACCAATGAAAAGTTATGTCTCGCATGGTGGATGCCGGGTGCTCGCCACCCGCGACGACGCCTCGCCCTCATCGGTGGGGGAGGATGCCGTCGTGGACATCACCGCTCGCACCGAGTACGCCGTTCGGGCGATGCTCTCGCTGGCGCAGGCCCACGCGGCCGGCGAGGGCCCGGTCAGTGTCGACACGCTCGCCCGTCAGCAGGATCTTCCGCGCAAGTTCCTCGAGGCGATCGTTGGTGACCTGCGCGTGGCCGACCTCGTGGTGAGCACCCGCGGAGCCCGCGGCGGGTACGCGCTCGCGCGTCCGGCATCCGCGATCTCCCTCGGTGACGTCTTCCGTGCCGTCGACGGTCCGCTCGCCGAAGTGCGTGGCCTGCGCCCTCACGAGACGAGCTACGAGGGAGTGGCGCAGCACCTGCCGACGGTGTGGGTGGCGGTGCGGGCCAGCCTGCGCGAGGTGCTCGACGGCACCACGCTCGACCAGGCCCTCACGGGCGCCCTGCCGCCCGCGGTGACCTCGAAGGCTGCCGACCCCTTGGCGTGGCAGAACCGGTGAGCTCCGCCCGGGCCTGGCGCCCGGGCCGACGCCCCACCCCGGCGTGGTCGGGACCGGGCACGGCATCTGGCAGAATGGACGGCTGTACCCGTCCGGTCGCTGCCGTCTGCGCATCGCCGGACCGGACGCCTACACCGAGCTCCCGGCTCCCCGCGCGATCCGTGCGCGGTCTTGCCGCGCTCATCACGTACCAGGAGTGACCACCACCGTGGCCGTCAAGATTCGTCTCAAGCGCATGGGCAAGATCCGTGCACCGTTCTACCGTGTCGTCGTCATGGACTCGCGCACCAAGCGCGATGGCCGGGCGATCGAGGAGATCGGCAAGTACCACCCCACCGAGGAGCCCTCGCTCATCGACATCGACAGCGAGCGCGCGCAGTACTGGCTCAACAACGGCGCCCAGCCGACCGAGGCCGTCGCCGCCCTGCTGAAGATCACCGGTGACTGGCAGAAGCACAAGGGCCTGCCGGGCACCGAGGGCACCCTGAAGGTCAAGGAGGCCAAGACCTCCAAGCGCGACCTGTACGAAGCAGCCCTGGCTGCCGCCGGCAAGTCCACCGCCGAGGACACCTCCGGTGCGACCACCGCCAAGAAGCGCGCCGCCAAGAAGGTCGAGGAGGCCCCGGCCGCCGAGGCAACTGAGGCTCCGGCTGTTGAGGCCGAGGCCACCGACGAGGCGAAGGCCTGACCGTGCTCGAAGAGGCGCTCGAGCACCTCGTCACGGGCATCGTCGACCACAAGGACCAGGTGCAGGTCCGCCAGAAGGAACTGCGCCGCGGCGAGATCCTCGAGGTGCGCGTGCACCCCGACGACCTCGGCCGGGTCATCGGCCGCTCGGGCCGCACCGCCAGCGCACTGCGCACCGTCATGGGTGCGCTCGCCGGCGGGCGCCAGGTGCGGATCGACATCGTCGACACCGACCGGGTCCGCTGACCCGAGTCGCTGACGTCGGTCGCCGAGAGCGACCACCACGACGGCGGGGTGTCCCGGGAGGAAACTCCCCGGGGCACCCCGCCGCCGCAATGTCCCGCCCCACCCCGACTCACCCCGTGCACCACCTGGTGCAGCCCAGCACCCCACGACAGGATGTCCCCCGTGACCGAGCGCACCGTCGTCGCCCGCATCGGCAAACCCCACGGCCTGCACGGTGAGGTGACCGTCCAGCTGCACACTGACGAGCCGGAGCGTCGGCTCGCCGTCGGAGAGGCCCTCGACACCGAGGCCACGAGTGGCTCCGGCGTTCCGCGCGTGCTCACCGTGCGCTCCACCCGGGTGCACAACGGCATCTGGCTCGTGGCGTTCGAGGAGATCCCCGACCGCACCGGCGCCGAGTCGCTGCGTGGCACCCGCCTCGTCATCGACGGTGACGCAACCCTGCCCGCCGAGGACGACGAGGACGTGTTCACCGAGGAGCAGCTGCGCGGCCTCACCGTCGTGGACCCCGCAGGCACGGTGCTCGGGCAGGTCGGCGGGCTCGAGCTCGGCGCCTCCCAGGACCGGCTCGTCGTGCTGCTTCCTGACGGCCGCGAGGCCCAGGTGCCGTTCGTCACGGCCATCGTCCCTACGGTCGACCTTCAGGCCGGGCGCGTCGTCGTCGACGCCCCGCCCGGGCTGCTCGACCTCGGGGTCTGACCGCGATGCGCCTCGACGTCGTCACGATCTTCCCTGGCTACCTCGCGCCGCTCGACCTCTCGCTCATCGGCAAGGCGCGGCGCGACGGCATCCTCGACGTCCACGTGCACGACCTGCGCACGTTCACCGACGACCGGCACCGCACCGTCGACGACAGCCCGCTCGGTGGGGGCGCGGGCATGGTCATGAAACCCGAGCCCTGGGCGCGCGCGCTGGACCACGTCGTGGATGCCGGGGCGAGCGAGGGTGCACCGGTGCCGCACCTCATCGTCCCCGGCCCGGGTGGGGTGCCGCTCACCCAGGCGCTGGCCCACCAGCTCGCGCAGGAGCCGTGGCTGGCCTTCGCGTGCGGTCGCTACGAGGGCATCGACGAGCGCGTCTACGAGCACGCCGGCGAGCGGATGCCGGTCACGATCGTCTCGCTCGGGGACTACGTCCTCAACGGGGGAGAGGTCGCGGTGCTGGCGATCGTCGAGGCGGTCGGCCGGCTGCTGCCGGGGGTCGTGGGCAACGCCGAGTCACTCGTCGAGGAGTCCCACGAGGACGGGCTGCTCGAGTACCCCGTCTACACCAGGCCGGCCGTGTGGGCCGACGGTGACGTGGTGCGCGAGGTGCCGCCGGTGCTGCTCTCCGGCAACCACGGCGCCATCGCGGCCTGGCGCCACGAGCAGCGCCTGGAGCGCACTGCCGCCCGCCGCCCCGACCTCCTGCCGGTGTCGGCGACGACCGGGGCCCTGGCCGACCTCGACGTGCGGGTCGCCACCGCCGCCGACGCGCCCGAGCTGCGGGTGCTCCAGCTCGCGTGCTGGGTGCCCGAGGGTCGCGCGTCCGGAAGCTGGACCATCCCGCCGCTCGACGAGACGCTCGAGGAGGTGACCGCGGGCATCGGTGCGTGGACGACGTATGCGGTGCGCACGGCATCCGCGTCGGGTGTCCCGGGGCGGTTGGTCGCCTCGGTGCGTGGGCGCGTGCGGCCCGGTGACCCGACGGTGTGGGAGACCGGGCGCCTCATGGTCGCGCCCGACCTGCAGGGGCGGGGTCTGGGGCGCGAGCTGTTGGCGCTCGCGGAGGCTGCCGCACCCGCGTCGGTGACGACGTTCTGGATCAACACCGGCGTCGTGAGCAAGGCCAACCAGCGTCGGTACCAGCGGGCCGGCTACCGGCAGCTGCCCGGTGAGGGGTTCTTCCCGGGCACGGTCGACCTCGTCAAGCGTCGTCGCACGGCGTAGCGGCTAGGGCTGCAGCGAGCCTCGAAGGTCGGCGGGCAGCAGCCGGGCGCTGCCGATGAGTCGCTCGGCGACGACGGCCGTGGTCGTCTGCGCAGCCATGATGCCGAGCAGCACCAGCACCTGGGCCGCCGCGGCCTGGGCTGGTGACCCGCCGCCGAGGAGCACGCCGATGAAGGCCCCGGGCAGGGTGACGACGCCGGCGGTGCGCACCTGGTCCAGGCCCGGGATGAGCGCCTCGGGCACCCGTCGGTGGATGACCTCGTGGATCGCCTGGGCTCGGGTGAGGCCGAGGGAGAGCCCGGCCTCGTACTGGCCCTTCTCCTCGCGCAGGGCGGCGAAGGCCCGCCGGCAGGTCAGGGTGTGCCCGTTCATCGTGTTCCCGGCGAGGATGCCGACGACCGGCACCAGTGCGGCACCTGTCGGGGGGACCGTGCGGGTCAGCAGGATGATCGCGATGACCGGCAGGAGCCCGGTGAGCATCGCCACGGTCGCCCACGGCCAGGCCGCCGGAGCCTCGACCCGGCGAACGGTCGTCACGACCGCCACCGTGAACATCCCGATGAGCAGCAGGATCGACAGGGCGAGCGAGCGGATGACCGCGGCGATGACGAGCGCGGCGAGCGAGAGCTGCACGATGGCACGCACCGCCGCGACGACCGTCGACCCCGACGACGGCAGGCGGCCGACGCGGTACATCGTCACGGTCAGCGCCAGCAGGAGCAGCGCGGCAAGGGCCACGGGCAGGCCGGGGTCGATCGTCACCCGACCACCGTATGCCGTGAGGCGGGCGCGGTCGTGCGCCACGGCATCCGCCGATTTCACCGCGAACGGTCACCTCTGGCAGACTGGGCGGCTGCACCGCCGACACCATCGGCCCCCGCCACAGGGGGAGTGCCCGGACCTCGGTCCGACCAGCACGCGGCCGGGCGGTCGCACCCATCACATCACGCAGTACCGATCATGCACGGATGGCCTGTGGCAGCCCGTGGGAAAGCGACACCACGTCATGCAGCGTTTCGACGAGCTCGACTCCGTCTCCCTCAAGAGCGACATCCCGGCCTTCCGCGCCGGTGACACCGTCAACGTCCACGTCAAGGTCGTCGAGGGCACGCGCTCGCGCATCCAGGTGTTCAAGGGCGTCGTCATCCGTCGCCACGGCGGCGGCATCGGTGAGACCTTCACCGTGCGCAAGGTGTCCTTCGGTGTCGGTGTCGAGCGCACCTTCCCGCTGCACACCCCGATCATCGACCACATCGAGGTCGTGACCCGCGGTGACGTCCGCCGCGCCAAGCTGTACTACCTGCGCGACCTGCGCGGCAAGGCCGCCAAGATCAAGGAGAAGCGCGACACCCCCGTCGCCCGCTGACCAGATCTGGTCCTCCTGCGCGCCGCACCCAGCACCGCCGACTAGGCTCCGCGGGTGAGCGCACGACCCCAGGCTCGTCCTGACGCCGACCCGGCAGTGGCCCCCGTGGCCGCGGCCGGGTCTCGTCGTCAGCGGCCACCCTTCGTCCTGCTGCTCGTCGCTGTTGTCGTGCTCACCGCGCTCGTGCAGGGCCTGCTCGTGCAGAGCTACTTCGTCCCCTCGGCCAGCCTGTCGCCGAGCCTGGAACCAGGAGATCGCGCCCTCGTGTGGAAGGTCAGCCCGGCACTGGATGCCGGTGACGTCGTCGTCGTCGACACCACCGCGACCGCGGCGATCGACCGCGCCACTCCCGTCGACGACGGCCTCGCCGGCCGGCTGCTGACACCACTGGCGAACCTGCTCGGCGTCGACACCGGTCGGCAGGACCACCTCGCCGTGGTCGGCGCTGCGGACGGCGACGAGGTGTCGCTGGTGGCGCCGGTGACGGGTGCCGTTCCGGCCTCGGTGAGCCGTGACGACATCGTCGGCACGGCCGTGCTGCGGGTGTGGCCGCTCAGCCGTTTCGGCACGATCGACACGGGGACCGTGGCAGGGGTCGGTTCGTGAGCGCCCCCGACATCAACGTGCCCGAGGACGCGGAGGATGCCGGTCACGGACCCTCGCACCGCCGTTCCGGGCCGCTCGCGGCGGTGGGCAGCGCTGTTCGCGAGGTCGTCGTCGTCATCGTGATGGCGTTGCTGCTCTCGTTCGTCGTCAAGACCTGGCTGCTCCAGGCGTTCTTCATCCCCTCCGGGTCGATGGAGGACACCCTCCTCGTCGGGGACCGGGTCGTCGTCTCCAAGCTGAACCCCACCCCCTTCGCGATCTCGCGCGGTGACGTCGTCGTCTTCCAGGACCCCGGTGGGTGGCTCGACCTGCCTCCACCGGTCGAGCGGTCCGGGGTGTCCGGTGCCGTGCACGACGCCCTCGTGTTCGTCGGGCTGTTGCCCGCGGAGTCCGAGGACCACCTCATCAAGCGGGTCATCGGTCTGCCGGGTGACCGCGTCACGTGCTGCAGCGATGGTGGGTTGCTCAGTGTCAACGGTGAGCCCATCAGCGAGCCGTACATCAAGCCCGGTGACGTCCCCAGCAGCCTGACCTTCGACATCACCGTGCCGCAGGGGCAGGTCTGGGTCATGGGCGACCACCGCTCTGACTCCGAGGACTCACGCTTCCACGACCCGTCGGGCAACGGTTCTGACGGCGCCGTCCCCATCGATGCCATCACCGGGCGCGCGGTCGCCGTGGTGTGGCCGTTGGGCCGGGCGGGGTGGTTGTCGAACTACTCGTCGACCTTTGCTCCCGTCGGGGAGCCGACAGGTGCGCTGCCTGACTCGCCGGTGGGTGAGCCGGCGAGGACCTCGGCGGCCACACCGTGAGGCGCACCCCGTCGCGGCGGCCCAGCCTGCGGGTCGAGCGCGCCCTGCAGCGCGAGGGACACCGCGTGCTCGCCGGGATGGACGAGGTCGGTCGGGGTGCGTTGGCCGGGCCGGTCACGGTGGGCGTGGTCATCATCGACGAGTCCTGCGGCACGGCACCCCAAGGGGTCAAGGACTCCAAGCTGCTCGTCCCCCACGCCCGCACGGCCATGGTTCCGCGCATCGAGCGCTGGGCGGTGGCGCACGGCGTCGGTCACGCCAGCGCCGCCGAGATCGACGACATCGGGATCATCGCGGCGCTGCGGGTGGCGGGCGTGCGCGCCCTGGCCGAGGCCGGCATCCGCCCTGACCTGGTCATCCTCGACGGCAACCACGACTGGTTGACGGCTCCGCAGGACGTCGGGCTGTTCGCGTTCGCCGACGACGTACCGGCGGCGACCCCGCCGGTGAGCACGATGATCAAGGCAGACCTGAAGTGCTCGTCGGTCGCCGCGGCCTCGGTGCTGGCCAAGGTGCGCCGCGACGCGATCATGGCCGGGCTGGGGGAGCAGCACCCCGCCTACGGCTGGGGCGAGAACAAGGGGTACGCCGCGCCTGGGCACCTCGACGCGCTGCGGCGGCTCGGGCCGTGCGAGCTGCACCGGCGCTCGTGGCGGCTGCCCGGCGTGATGAACGATGATGGCGTGGTGGCGGCGGATGCCGCCGTGCCGACTGACGCACCTGATGTGAACGACGTGGACGCAATGAACGCTGTGGACGACCTGACGCGAGTGGGAGAGCGATGAGCTCGGAGGACCTCGAGAAGTACGAGAGCGCGGCTGAGCTGGCGCTCTACCGCGAGTACCGCGACGTCGTCGGGCTGTTCAGCCACGTCGTCGAGACCGAGCGGCGCTTCTACCTGTGCAACAGCGTCGACGTGAAGGTGCGCAGCGACGGCGGCGAGGTCTTCTTCGACGTCACGATGCACGACGCGTGGGTGTGGGACATCTACCGACCGGCCAGGTTCGCCAAGACCGTGCGGGTCGTGACGTTCAAGGACGTCAACGTCGAGGAGCTCGCCAAGAGCGAGCTCGAACTGCCCAAGGGCAACTTCTAGCACCCACCGGCGGCGCCGCTGCCCGCGCGGTTGTGGGGGTGATCGTCCACAGGGCGGGTCGGGGCGCGGCATTGTCCACAGGCGCTCGGATGCCGCTCGCGTCACCGCCCGCCGGCGGGTTGGCTCGCGCTCATGACGAGTCACGAACGAGCGCCCGGGCGACCAGACACCGCGAGCCCCGCGGATCAGCCACCGACCCCGGAGTCGGTGGGCCTCGACGTGGTGGGCGTACCCGTGTCGAGGAGCACGCTGGGGCGGGTGGGGGAGGACCTCGCGGTGCGCTGGCTCGTCGATCACGGGATGCAGGTGGTCGAGCGGAACTGGCGGTGTGAGCACGGCGAGGTCGACATCGTGGCGCTCGACGGCGCCTGCCTGGTGATCTGCGAGGTCAAGGCTCGTCGCTCCCTCGCCTTCGGTGAGCCGGTCGAGGCGGTGACCCGTGCCAAGGCGGCGCGCCTGCGCCGACTGGCCGCGGTGTACGCCCGCACCCACGACACCGGTGCGGCCCACGTGCGGGTTGACGTGCTCGGCATCCTGTTTCGTGCGAACCACCCGCCCCTGGTGCGCCATGTGCGGGGGGTGGGGTCATGACCTTCGGCTTGGGGCTGACTCGTTCCGTGGTGCTGAACGGGCTCGACGGGGTGCTGGTCGACGTCGAGGCCCACATCGGTCAGGGCCTGCCGTACTTCGCTGTCGGTGGCACCCCGGACCCCGCCTGCGCCCAGGCGCCCGACCGGGTCAAGCCCGCCGCGGCGACGAGTGGGGTGCCGGTCCCGCCGCACCGCATCACGGTGAACCTGTCGCCGGCCTCCATCCCCAAGCGTGGCGCCGGCTTCGACCTGTCGATCGCGGTGGCGGTGCTCTCGGCGTCGGGGCAGATCCGTGGGGGTCGTGCTCGCGATGTCGTGCACCTCGGCGAGCTGGCGCTCAACGGGCGGCTGCGCGGGGTCCCCGGTGTCCTGCCCGCGGTGCTCGCGGCGATGCGGGCGGGTGTCCGGCACGTGGTGGTGCCGCTCGAGAACGTCGGTGAGGCGCAACTCGTCGACGGCGTCGTCGTGCACGGGGCGGCATCCCTGCGGGACGTCATCGACTGGTACACCGCCGCGGAGGAAGGGGTGCCGCTGCCTCCGGCACCTGCGCCGGTCCCACCCGTGGCTCCCTCGTGCGGTGGTCCTGACCTCGCTGACGTCGTTGGTCAGGAGGAGGCCCGGCTGGCCATCGAGCTGTCGGCCACGGGTGGCCATCATCTGTTGATGTCCGGGCCACCCGGCGTCGGGAAGACCATGCTCGCTGAGCGACTCGTGACGGTGTTGCCGCCACTCAGCCGGGAGGAGGCGCTGGAGACCCACGCCATCCGCTCGGTGACCGGCCAGATCGGGGAGGTCACCAGGCTCGACCACACCCCGCCGTTCGTCGCGCCCCACCACAGCGCGACCCTCGCCGCGATCGTCGGTGGCGGAAGCGGCGTCGCCCTTCCGGGGGCGATCTCGCGGGCTCATCACGGGGTGCTGTTCCTGGATGAAGCTCCCGAGTTCAAGAGTTCGGTGCTCCAGACGTTGCGCCAGCCGCTGGAGTCCGGCGAGGTCATCATCGCCAGGGCACGACAGATGGTGCGGTACCCGGCGCGGTTCCTGCTCGTCCTCGCCGCGAACCCGTGTCCGTGTGGTCGTTCCTACGGCAAGGGTGCCGATTGCACCTGCAAACCGATGGAGATCCGCACCTACGTGGGTCGCCTGTCCGGGCCCTTGCTCGACCGGGTGGACCTTCAGGTGCACGTCCCGCCGTTGCAGCGCGCGGCCATCGGCGACGCGACAGGAGAGGGCAGTGCCGTGGTCGCAGCGAGGGTGGCCCGTGCCCGGGCTGCCCAGGCGGAGCGGTGGTCGGGGCGGGGGTGGGCCACGAACGGGCTCGTGCCCGGCCATGTGTTGCGCCGTGCGCCCTTCCGGCTGCCCGGGGCAGCGACCGCGGCGCTGGACCGCAGCCTCGACCGGGGGGCGGTCACGCTGCGCGGGTACGACCGCGTCCTGCGCGTGGCGTGGTCGGTTGCCGACCTGCTCGGTCGGGACAGCCCCGGGGCCGCTGACGTCGCGATGGCACTCGGGCTGCGCAGTGGTCAGCTGGTGGCGGCATGACGTCGCCGCGTGCGTTCGCTGTCGACGGGTGCGTCCGATGAGCACCAGCGGGGTGCCCGGGCGTCGGCCGAGTTCGCTGGAGCGTGACGAGCGGTGGGCCCGGGTGGCGTGGGCGTTCCTGGCCGAACCGCGCGAGACCTCGGTGGTCGCGGCGCTGGGCACCTTCGGCGCCGTCGAGGCCCTCGCCCGATTCCGCGCCGGGCACCTGCTCGTTCGCCCCGGCGCCTTGGAACGACTACCACTGCTCGACGTCGACGACCTCGCGCACGCCGCTGATCGACAGGGCGTCCACGTCGTCGTGCCCGGCGACGAGGGCTGGCCACTCGGTGTCGACCGGCTCGACGAGCCGCCGTACGCGTTGTTCGTGCGGGGCTACCCCGACCTCGACACCCTCGTCGAGCGGTCGGTGGCCGTCGTGGGGTCGCGGGCGGCCACCGACTACGGGATGCGCACGGCCGCAGACCTGGCCGAAGGGCTCGGCGCGCGAGGCTTCACGATCATCAGTGGCGCGGCCTACGGCATCGACTCGGCGGCCCATCGCGCGGCCCTCGCGTCCGGTGGGCCCACCGTCGCCGTCCTGGCCTGTGGGGCCGACCGGTTCTACCCCGCAGCCCACCGCAGCATGCTCAACGAGATCGCTCGCACCGGGGCGGTCGTCAGTGAGGTGCCCGTCGGCGCAGCGCCCTACCGCAGCCGCTTCCTCGCACGCAACCGCCTCATCGCCACCTTGGCCCGCGCCACGATCGTCGTCGAGGCCAGCCAACGGTCCGGCTCGTTGACCACGGCCAGACACGCCCGCGAGAACCACCTGCCCGTCGGTGCGGTTCCCGGCCCGGTGACGAGCATGGCGTCTGCTGGCTGCCACGCCCTCATCCGTGATGCGGAAGCCGTGCTCGTCACCGATGCGGCCGAGGTCGCCGAGCTCGCAGGGCGTATCGGTGAAGATGTCCTGCCCGGCTTCGACGAGCTCACCGAGCCACGGGCGCCGCAGGACGACCTCGACCCCGTGTCGTATGCCGTGTGGTCGGCGGTTCCTGTGCGGTCGGGAGTATCGACGGAGAAGATCGCCGCTGCGGCCGCGGTGGACGCGCGCAGCCTCATCGGCATCCTTGCCGCCCTCGAGGCGCTCGGGCTGGTGCGGCGCGACGCCGGAACCTGGCGCAAGGTCACCGGGCGACGAGCGGCTCGGTGATGAGGGCAAGGTGCTGGGTGTCGAGTGCTGGGTGGCGCTGCACACCGCGCGCCTGGTGCCGCGCGCCGTGTTGCGGGTGTGACGGGTGGGGTGACACCGTGAGGCCGTGACCGTCACGTCGTTGGAGGCGCTGCCAGCGTTCGAGCGCCACCTGCGCGCCGAGCGGGGGCGCTCGGTGCACACCGTGCGGGCCTACCTGCGCGACGTGGAGACGTTCCTGTCCGAAGCAGGCGTGGGCGATGACGACGGGCTGCGCGAGGTGTCCCTCGCCGACCTGCGCGCGTGGCTCGGAGTGCTCTCGCGCCGAGGCGCGGCCCGCGCCAGCATCGCCCGCACCTCCGCGTCGCTGCGCACGTTCTTCGGCTGGCTCGAGCGCACCGGTCGCATCTCCACCGACCCCTCGCTGCGCCTCACCGCGCCGAGCAGGCACCGGACCCTGCCACCGGTTCTCGCCCAGCGTTCGGCCACCGCCCTGCTCGACGTCGCCGAGGTGGCAGCCGATGACGACGACCCGATCCACCTGCGCAACCGCGCAGCTCTCGAACTGCTCTACGCGACCGGCATCCGGGTCGGTGAACTCGTCGGGCTCGACGTCGACGACGTCGACCTGGCCAGCGATGTCCTGCGGGTCGTCGGCAAGGGCGACAAGGAGCGTCGCGTTCCGTTCGGCGTCCCGGCTCGTCAGGCCGTGGCCGAGTGGCTCACCCGCGGTCGCCCGCGGCTCGTCGGGCCGCAGAGCGGGCCGGCCCTGCTGCTCGGGCGCCGAGGGCGCCGCGCTGACCAGCGGCAGATCCGGTCCGTGGTGCACGACCTGCTTCAGCACGTGCCGGATGCACCCGACCTCGGCCCACACGGGCTGCGGCACAGCGCCGCGACGCACCTGCTCGAGGGCGGAGCCGACCTGCGCATGGTGCAGGAGCTGCTCGGTCACGCCTCCCTCGCGACGACGCAGATCTACACGCACGTGTCCGTCGAGCGGCTCAAGGCCTCGTACGCGCAGGCTCATCCCCGCGCCTGATCAGTGGAAGGGCAGCAGGATGATCCGGCCGCCCGCGAGCAGCGGAAGCGGGTCGAGGTAGGTTTCGCCGCGGCGCGCGCCCAGGTGGAGGCAGCCTCGCGGGCCGCAGTGTCCGGCGGTGGCTTCGAGGGTGCCGATGCGCTGGCCGGCCGTCACCACGTCACCACCAGCAACGGAAGCAGTGACCGGCTCGTAGGTGCTGCGCAACCCGTCCGCGTGCTCGATGCTGACCGTCCCCCGACCAGCGATCACCCCGGCATGCGTCACGACGCCACCCTCGACCGCCAGCACCGCCACACCCTCGGATGCCGTGAGGTCGAGGCCGCGGTGCCCCGCACCGTACGGCGAGAGCGGCGCCACGAACGGGCGCGCCACCTCGGGGCGTGGCTCCACCGGCCACTGCCACCGCCGACGCTCCCCAGCTGCCGGGGTGCCCCGGCCGGCACCCGCCACCTCAGCCCCGAGCAGCCCGACGACTGCAGAGGCCACGGCGTGGATGCCGCTGGCCTGCGCGCCAGGCAGGCTCGCCCTCGTGTCAGGCGGGGCAGACGCGGCAACCGCTGCGGCGAGCACGCCAGCCATCGCGGTCAGGGCTGAGGAGACGGACATGCACCCAGCGTGCCCAGCCACTCCACCCAACGCGAGGCGCCGACGACAGCCTGTGGACGGCATCCGGCCGGCGGCGACCCTGTGGACGACGACCCCGCCACCGCCGCCCCGCCGGGGTCAGGACGACAGGCGGCGGCAGGCCTCGTCGAGCACCTCGTCACGCTTGCAGAACGCGAACCGCACGAGGGTGCGCCCGGCCTCCGGGTCGTCGTGGAACACCGACACCGGCACCCCGACCACGCCCGAGCGCACCGGCAGCTCGTGGCAGAACGCCAACCCGTCGACGGCCCCGAGCGACGCGGCATCCGCGACGACGAAGTACCCGCCGGCAGGCACCGACACCTCGAGCCCGGCACCACGCAACCCGGCGACCAACCGGTCGCGCTTGCCCTGCAACGAGCGCGCCAACCCGGTGAACACCGAGTCCGGCAACCCCAGCCCGACCGCCACCGCCGGCTGGAACGGCCCCGACCCGACGTACGTGAGGAACTGCTTGACCGCCCGAACGGCAGCCACCGCCGCAGCAGGACCGCTCACCCAGCCGACCTTCCAGCCCGTCGTCGAGAACGTCTTGCCGGCCGACGAGATCGTGAGCGTGCGCTCGGCCATCCCCGGCAGCGACGCCACGGCAACGTGCTGCCCACCGTCGAACACCAGGTGCTCGTACACCTCGTCGGTGACCACCCACGCATCGTTCTCACGCGCCAACTCGCAGATCAGCTCGATCTCCTCCCGGGTGAAGACCTTGCCCGTCGGGTTGTGCGGCGTGTTGAGCAACACCATGCGGGTCCGCGAGGAGAACGCCGCCCGCAGCGACGACTCGTCGACCGCGAAGTCCGGGAAGCGCAGCACCGAGGTGCGGCGCACCCCACCGGCCAGGGCGATCGTCGCGGCGTAGCTGTCGTAGTACGGCTCAAACGTCACCACCTCGTCACCTGGTGCCACGAGGGCCAGCACCGTCGCCGCGATCGCCTCGGTCGCCCCCACGGTGACGAGCACCTCGGTGCGCGGGTCGACCGACACCCCCCAGAAGCGCGCCTGGTGTGCGGCGATGGCATCGAGCAGCTCGGGCACTCCTGCACCGGGCGGGTACTGGTTGGCCCCGCCGCGAATCGCCGCCACGGCCGCCTCGAGCACCTCGCTCGGACCATCGGTGTCAGGGAAGCCCTGCCCCAGGTTGATCGCGTCGTGCTCGACGGCCAGCGCCGACATGGTCGCGAAGATCGTCGTACCGAACGGCGTCAGCGCCGCGTTGCCGGGGGCTCGGGTCATGGGGGAGAGGCTATGCCGTGCGGCGTACCCTGCACCGCATGGACAGCCAGACCCTCGGCACCCTCGACGCCGTCGCCACTGCCGCCGCCGTGCGCGAGGGCCGCATCAGCGCCCGCGAGACGGTGCAGGCCGCCCTGGCGCGCATCGAGGAGCGCAACGGCCCCGTCAACGCCTTCACCGTGGTCCGTGCCGAGAGCGCGCTCGCGGAGGCGGACGAGGTGGATGCCGTCGGCCCCAGTGCCGATCGCCCCCTCGCCGGGGTTCCCATCGTCGTCAAGGAGGAGTACGACGTCACCGGCGACGTGACGACTCTCGGTGGGGCCGGCAACTCCACGCCGCGCACCGCCGACAGCGAGGTCGTGCGTCGCCTGCGCGCCGCCGGTGCGGTCATCGTCGGCCGCACGACGATGCCCGAGTTCGGCCAGTTCCCGTTCACCGAGAGCCTGGCCACCGGGGTCACCCGCAACCCCTTCGACCTCGACCGCTCACCGGGTGGCTCGTCCGGCGGGTCGGCCGTGGCCGTCGCGACGGGGATGGTGCCGGTGGCGCTCGGCGCCGACGGGGGTGGGTCGATCCGCATCCCCGCCTCGGCCTGCGGGCTCGTGGGTCTCAAGCCCACCCGGGGGTGCATCTCCGTGGCACCCCTGTCGCAGCACTGGTACGGGCTCGTCGTCCTCGGCGGCATGTCGCGCAGCGTGCGCGACAGCGCCCTGCTTCTCGACGTCATCTCGGGCTCGACACCCGTCGACCGCTGGTCGGTGCCGCCGCCGCGCGAGCCCTTCGCGGCCGTGGCGGCTCGCGAGCCGGGCACCCTCCGCATCGCGTGGAGCACCAAGTGCGTCACGCCCGGGGTCGACACCGACCCCGAGATCACCGCGGCCACCGAACAGGTCGCCAGGGCGCTGGTCCGGCTCGGGCACCGGGTGCACCGCACCGCGCCCCGCTGGCCGGTGGCGACCGACGCGTTCCTGCCGCAGTTCTACGGTGGCATGGCCGCCGAGGCCGGCCAGGTCGAGCACCCCGAGCGGCTCGAACCCCGCACCCGGCAGACTGCGCGCCTGGCCCGGTGGGCGACGCCCCGGGTGGTCGAGCGCGCCATCCGCCGGGGGGAGCGGGTCGCCGCGGCCGTCGACGCACGCCTGCTCACGGACGCCGACGTCTTCCTCCTGCCGACGATGCCGAAGCTGCCCCCGCCCGTCGGCCTCCTGGACGGGATGGATGCCGTCCGCGCCCAGGTCGCGACGCTTCCCTACGTGGCCAACACCGTGCTCACCAACGTCTCCGGCCACCCGGCGCTGGCCCTGCCGGCCGGGCTCTCGGCCAGCGGGCTGCCGATCGGCGTCCAGCTCATCGCCCGCCGCGGCGAGGAGGGGCTGCTCCTCGCCATCGCTGCCCAGATCGAGGCCTCGAGGCCCGATTTCTGGCCGGGGGTCGCGACCCCGTAGACTTGCGGGTGCGTCCGACTCCGGTCGGGCGACTTCGCGCGCCTTCTCACCGTCACCTGGACCACCACACGACGGGGCGCACCTTGGCAGTCCGGATGCCGCGGCATCCGGTGAGGTGCGTAGCAGGCGCCAGGCAGGAGCCCCGCACCTTCGCGCGGCATCCGACGAAACTGACCAACGCACAAGGAGAACACGGCATGGCCGTCGTCACCATGCGCCAGCTCCTCGAGAGCGGCGTCCACTTCGGGCACCAGACCCGTCGCTGGAACCCCAAGATGAAGCGCTTCATCATGACCGAGCGCAACGGCATCTACATCATCGACCTGCAGCAGTCGGTGACCTACATCAACAACGCGTACGAGTTCGTCCGCGAGACCGTGGCCCACGGCGGGACGATCCTGTTCGTCGGCACCAAGCGCCAGGCGCAGGAGCCGATCGCCGAGCAGGCCACCCGCGTCGGCATGCCGTACGTCAACCACCGCTGGCTCGGTGGCATGCTCACCAACTTCCAGACGATCTCCAAGCGGCTCACCCGCCTCAAGGAGCTCGAGGAGCTCGACTTCGACGACGTGGCCGGCAGCGGCTACACGAAGAAGGAGCTGCTCATCTTCAAGCGCGAGAAGGACAAGCTCGAGAAGACCCTGGGCGGCATCCGCACCATGGGCAAGGTTCCCTCGGCCGTCTGGATCGTCGACACCAAGAAGGAGCACCTCGCCGTTGACGAGGCCCGCAAGCTGGGGCTGCCCGTCATCGCGATCCTCGACACCAACTGCGACCCCGACGAGGTCGACTACAAGATCCCCGGCAACGACGACGCGATCCGTTCCGTCACGCTGCTGACCCGGGTCATCGCGGATGCCGTCGCCGACGGTCTCATGGCACGCGCCGGTGGCCGCGCCGACGAGGACGTCGTCGCCGCTGACGAGCCCCTCGCCGAGTGGGAGCGCGAGCTCCTCGGTGGCGACGCTGCCGAGGCCGCTGCGGCTGCCGAGGCTCCCGCCGCTGAGGCCGCCCCGGTCGAGGCTGAGGTTGCCGAGGCTCCCGCCGCTGAGGCGGAGGTTGCCGAGGCTCCCGCCGCCGAGGCCGAGGTTGCCGAGGCTCCCGCCGACGAGGCCGCCCCGGCCGCCGACGCGGACCAGGCCTGAGCCTGCCCCCTCGTCCCTGTCCGAACTGCTAGCTGAAAGAGCGATACCACTCATGGCGAATTACACCGCCGCTGACATCAAGGCGCTCCGCGAGAAGACCGCCGCCGGAATGATGGACGTCAAGAAGGCCCTCGACGAGGCCGATGGCGACATGGCCAAGGCCGAGGAGATCCTTCGCGTCAAGGGCCTGAAGGGTGTGACCAAGCGCGAGGGCCGTACGGCCTCCAACGGGCTGGTCACCGCCAACGCCGGCGCCGGCGAGGGCACCCTCGTCGAGGTTCTGTGCGAGACCGACTTCGTGGCCAAGGGTGAGCGTTTCGGCGCCCTGGCCGCGCAGGTCCTCGACCAGGCCGTTGCCACCAAGTCCGCTGACGCCGAGGCCCTGTTGGCCTCGACGCTCGAGGACGGCCGCACCGTCAAGGAGCTCCTCGACGAGGCCAACGCCACCATCGGCGAGAAGATCGAGGTCAAGCGCGTTGCCCGCCTCGAGGGCGAGCACGTCGTGTCCTACCTGCACAAGACGAGCCCCGACCTGCCCGCGCAGATCGGTGTCCTCGTCTCCACCGCCGGTGGCGACGAGCAGACGGCCAAGGACGTGGCGATGCACATCGCCGCGTTCAGCCCGAGCGTGCTCACCCGTGAGGAGATCGACGCCGCGACGGTCGAGAACGAGCGTCGCGTCGCCGAGGCCACCGCGAAGGAGGAGGGCAAGCCCGAGGCCGCCCTTCCGAAGATCGTCGAGGGCCGCGTGAATGGCTTCTTCAAGGAGAACGTCCTGCTCGAGCAGCCGTTCGCCAAGGACGCCAAGAAGACCGTCGCCAAGGTGCTGTCCGAGGCCGGCGCCGACGCCAAGGGCTTCGCGCGCTTCCGGGTCGGTAGCTGACGAGGCACCGCACCACCAGCATCACCGGATGCCGTCCGCTCACCTGAGCGGACGGCATCCGTGCGTTGTCGGCAGGTTCGCGTCGAGGGATCGACGGCGCGGCGTCAGGTGACGCGGCCCCGGGCCAGAGCTGCATACATGAGGGCGGCCACGGTCTCACCGTCGGTGATGTCACCGCGAGCGAGCATGGCGAGCACCTCACCCCACGGCACCCGCCGCACCTCGCTGATGCCCTCGACCTCCTGCTCGGCACCGTCCACGGGGGACAGGCCCGTCGCCAGGTACACGACCTCGGGGGCCACGCAGACGCCGTTGAGGGCGTTCATCCGGCCGATCTCGCGCCAGGTCGCCGCCTGGAGGCCGGTCTCCTCGGCGAGTTCCCGCTGCGCCCCCGCGAGGGTGTCCGGGCCGTCGGACCCACCGGCGGGCACCTCGACGGAAGGCCCGGTCGTGTGCCGGTCGACCGTCACGAGCACCACCTCGTCGTCGTCGGTCACCGCCACGACGAACACCGCCGGATGCCGCAGGTGCACGACGCCGTAGATGCCGTCGCTCCCGTCGGGGCGCACCACGGCATCCTCGACGACCTCGATCCACGCGTTGGCGTACACGGTCCGGGACTCAGTGACAGGCCACACGGCGTCAGCCTGCCACGGGTGTGGAGTGGGCGCACCGCCCGAGGTCGAGCCAGGACCATCCACGACGGGGACGAAAACGGCATCCGACCCGGTCCCCGTCCGGGTGGAACACCGGCGCTGTGGCAGGATCGAGCGACCGCGAACCACTGCCGAGGAGGCACCGTGACCACGCACGCCCAGACCCAGGCCGCACCGAATGCGTCGGGCGCAGCCTCTCCGCGACGGGTGCTGCTCAAGCTCTCCGGTGAGGTGTTCGGCGGAGGCAAGGTCGGGGTCGACCCCGACGTCGTGCGCGGCATCGCCCGCCAGATCGCGGATGCCGTCCGTGAGGGCATCGAGGTCGCCGTCGTCGTGGGTGGGGGCAACTTCTTCCGCGGTGCCGAGCTCCAGCAGAAGGGCATGGACCGCTCGCGCGCCGACTACATCGGCATGCTCGGCACCGTGATGAACTGCCTCGCTCTCCAGGACTTCCTCGAGAAGGAGGGCATCGACACCCGGGTGCAGACCGCCATCACGATGGGCCAGGTCGCCGAGCCCTACATCCCGCGTCGCGCGATCCGCCACCTCGAGAAGGGGCGGGTCGTCATCTTCGGCGCCGGGGCGGGGATGCCGTACTTCTCCACGGACACCGTGAGCGCCCAGCGAGCACTGGAGTGCCGCTGCGACATGGTGCTCATGAGCAAGAGCGGCGTCGACGGCGTGTACGACGCAGACCCTCGCACCAATCCTGACGCCCGCAAGCTCGAGCACGTGACCTTCGAGGAGGCGCTGCGCACCGGTCTGAAGGTCGTCGATGCCGCCGCGTTCAGCCTCTGCATGGACAACAAGCTGCCCATGGTCGTGTTCGGGATGGAGGGCGACGGCAACATCACCCGTGCCCTGCGGGGCGAGCGCATCGGGACCCTGGTCTCCGCGGGCTGAGGCACTCCTCGCGCGGCGGTCACCGGGCGGCCCGCGACTTTGACACACTGGGACCAGACCCGCCGCGCCGGTAGCGCGGCATACCGAAGGAGAACCACCGCAGATGATCGACGAGACCTTGTTCGAGGCCGAGGAGAAGATGGAGAAGACCGTCGAGGCCGCCAAGGAGGCTTTCGCCGGCATCCGCACCGGTCGCGCGCACCCCGGCATGTTCCAGAAGGTGCTCGTGGACTACTACGGTGCGCCGACCCCGCTCCAGCAGCTCGCGTCGTTCCAGAACCCCGAGGCGCGCACCATCATCATCAGCCCGTTCGACAAGAGCTCGATGCACGCCATCGAGAAGGCGATCCAGGTGGCTGACCTGGGCGTCAACCCCAGCAACGACGGCAACATCATCCGTTGCGTCATGCCGGTGCTCACCGAGGAGCGGCGTCGTGAGTACGTGAAGATGGCTCACTCGCAGGCCGAGGACGCCAAGGTGTCGGTGCGCAATGTGCGACGCAGCGCCAAGACGACCCTGGAGAAGCTCGTCAAGGACGGCGAGGTCGGTGAGGACGAGGGGGCGCGCGCCGAGAAGGAGCTCGAGGCCGTCACCAAGCGCCACGTCGACCAGATCGACGAGCTGCTCAAGCACAAGGAAGCCGAGCTGCTCGAGGTCTGACCTCGCACCACGACGATGACCGACGCCCCCGACCTCACTGCGACCGACGCCCCGGACGTCCCTGACGCTCCTGATGCTCCGGCGGCGCCGGCCACCCCGAAGGCCGGGCGCGACCTTCGGGCAGCAGTCGGGGTGGGGCTGCTGCTCGCCGGGCTGGTCATCGGCACGCTCATCGTCGATGCGCGGGCCTTTCTCGTCGTCGTGATCGCCGCGATCTGCGTGGGGGCCTGGGAACTGCGTCGCGCCATCGCCACCAAGGGCATCACCATCCCCCTCGTGCCGCTGCTCCTCGGGGTTGCCGGCATGCTGGTCTCCGCCTACGCGCGCGGGGCCGAGGCGTTGGTCGTGACGTTCGGCCTGACGATCATCGGCATCCTCATCTGGCGGGTGGCCGACGGGGTTGCCGGGGCGGCTCGTGACCTGAGCGCATCAGCCCTCGTGACGTTCTACCCCGTGTTCCTCGCCGGGTTCGCCGCCCTCATGCTCGCGGCTCCTGACGGTCGCCAGCGCATCGTCGTGTTCATCCTCGTCACCGTATTCTCCGACATCGGTGGCTACGCGGTGGGGGTCAAGTTCGGCAAGCACCCGATGGCGCCGTCGCTCAGCCCCAAGAAGTCGTGGGAAGGGTTCGCCGGTTCGGTGCTGTCGTGCGCACTCGTCGGTGCCATCTCGCTGCCCCTGCTCCTGGACGGCGTCTGGTGGGCTGGCGCCGTGCTCGGCGTCGTCGCCGCGGCCGCTGCCACCCTCGGTGACCTCATCGAGTCCAGCATCAAGCGCGACCTCGGCATCAAGGACATGAGCACGATCCTGCCCGGGCACGGCGGCCTGATGGATCGCCTCGATTCGCTCGTCGTCGTGGCCCCGGTCGCCTGGGCGCTGCTGCTGCTCTTCGTCCCGCTCGGCTGAGCAGCGGGCTCGATGCCGCAGCCTGGCCGCAGTCTGTCCGGGGAACCTGCGAGAATCAACGCACCATGTCAGACATCCCCGCGCCCTCGCAGGCCCCCGCACCCCGCCCGGCACCCGGCCAGCTGACGTTCACCGCGCCACGGCGGGGCAAGCCGCCGCGACACCTGGCCGACCTCAGCCTCGAGGAGCGTCGCGAGGTGGCCGCCGCCCTCGGCCACCCGGCCTACCGGGCGACGCAGCTCTCGACGCACTACTTCGAGCGGCTGGTCGACCGGCCCGAGGACATGACCGATCTGCCCAAGGCCGTGCGCGACGACCTCGTCGCCGACCTCCTGCCCCCGCTGCTGACTTCGGTGCGCAGCCTCACCGCCGACCGGGGTGCCACGATCAAGCAGGTCTGGCGGCTGTTCGACGGGGCGCTGGTCGAGTCGGTGCTCATGCGCTACCCGAAGCGGGTCACCGTCTGCATCTCCAGCCAGGCCGGCTGCGGCATGAACTGCCCGTTCTGCGCCACCGGTCAGGAGGGGCTCACGCGCAACATGTCGGCGGGGGAGATCGTCGAGCAGGTCGTGGCCGCGGCCCGCTTGCTGCGGCGCGGCGAGCTGCCCGAGATCGGTGACGCCCTCGACGGCGCCGGGCTCGGCGACGAGTCCGAGGACGGTGCGGATGCCGTGGCCTCCGATGCCGCAGCCGCCGGTCCCAGCCGGGTGAGCAACGTCGTCTTCATGGGCATGGGCGAGGCGCTGGCCAACTACAAGGCGGCCATCGGAGCGATCCGGCGACTCACCGAGCCGGCGCCCTCGGGCCTGGGCATCTCGGCCCGGGGCATCACGATGTCGACGGTCGGGCTCGTCCCCGGCATCGACCGGCTCACCGCTGAGGGCATCCCGGTGACCCTCGCCCTGTCGCTGCACGCACCCGACGACGAGCTGCGCGACGAACTCGTCCCGATCAACACCCGCTGGAAGGTCGACGAGGCGCTCGATGCGGCCTACCGCTACCACGAGGCCACCGGGCGCCGGGTCAGCATCGAGTACGCCCTCATCCGCGACATCAACGACCAGGCGTGGCGGGCGGACCTGCTCGGCCAGAAGCTGCGCCAACGCGGCCGGGGCTGGGTCCACGTCAACCCCATCCCGCTGAACCCGACCCCCGGGTCGAAGTGGACGGCATCCCGACGAGGCGTCGAGCAGCAGTTCGTCGAGCGGCTGCGGGCGCACGGCATCCCGACGACCGTTCGTGACACGCGCGGGTCCGACATCGACGGCGCCTGCGGTCAGCTGGCTGCCGCGACCTCGGGAGCCCCCGAACGCGGCTGAGTGTCGCCGCGCGCGGTTCTGACGGGAGCCCGTGGCATCGCGGTGCTCGGTGCTCGGTGCTCGGTGCTGAGAGGGCGTCGGGGGGTGCTGTCAGGCGTCCTTGCGGCGCGCAAGGGATTCCTTGTCGGGCGCAAGGACCCCTGACAGCACTGGTACCCGGGCTCACAGGTTCGACGGTGCCCGCGCAACGTCCACCCTGGTCGGATGCCGGGGCTCGACAAGCGCCCTGCACCCTCGTACCCGCGGGTACGCTTGGCCGATGCATCGTCGCGCCCCGGCACTCCTGGCTGCCCTTGCCCTGCTGCTCGCCGGGTGCGGCAGCGAGGCCGACCTGCCGGCGAACCTGAAGTCCGCCGACACGCATGCGAGCGCCCACGCCCCCGCGCCGAGCGCCACGGTCGAGCCGGTCAAGGAGACGCCTCTGCGCAAGGGCGAGCGCTTCCAGGAGATCCGCCTCCCGGCGAAGTACACCCCGAAGGCGCCTGAGGGCACCGGCACCGACGACTACCGGTGCTTCCTCGTCGACCCCGGGTTCGACACCGACCAGCTGGTGAGTGGCGTGCAGGTGCTGCTGGACAACGCACCACTGGTCCATCACGTCGTCGTGTCCAAGGTCGAGCCGACCGACGTCACCAAGGCCGAGAAGCTCGATGCACAGACCCCCGGCGAGGGCTGGACGTGCTTCGGCGGCGCCGGAATCTCGGGCATCGCCGGTGGCAACCTCGACAAGGCCGACTGGGTCGGCGCGTGGGCACCCGGCGGGGGAGAGCGGGTCATGGCCGAGGACATCGGCATCCCGCTCGCGGCCGGCTCCCAGCTCGTGGTGCAGATGCACTACAACCTGCTCGGGGGCAGCGGCTCGGACCGCAGCGCGGTGCTGCTGCGCCTGTCCGAGGCGGCTGGAAGCGACAAGCAGGCCTTGCAGACGATGTTGCTCCCAGCGCCGGTCGAGCTGCCGTGTCGCGACAACCGCACCAAGGGGATGTGCAGCCGCGCACTCGCGATCGCCGACCTCAAGAAGCGGTTCGCCGAGGATCCGGCAACCGCCGACCTGCTCCACCTGCTCTGTGGTCCCCTGACGCCCGGCCCCGTGCAGAGCTGCACGCGCCCGATCCGCGAGGAGGGCACGATCCGCGCAGTCTCCGGGCACATGCACCTGCTCGGCCGGGCGATCACCGTCGACGTCAACAAGGGCACGCCGCAGGCCCAGCGGGTTCTCGACATCCCGGTGTGGAACTTCGACGACCAGGGCAGCATCCCGCTCGACACACCCCTCGACGTCGGCCCCGGCGACGAGATCACGGTGACCTGTACCCACGACCAGGAGCTGCGCGACCTGCTCCCCGCGTTCGAGGGCACCGAGGACCGCTACGTCGCGTGGGGCGAGGGCACGACCGACGAGATGTGCCTGGGAATCGTCCTCATGACCGAGCGCTGACGCTCCTGCTGATGACTGCCGACGCCCGTGCAGGGGCCGATGGCGGGAGGATGGCGGCAGGATGGCGGGTTGTCGTCGTGGTGGTGGCGCCCGTGGTGGGGCGACACTGGTGACGTGAGTCTTCGAGACCTCCGGCTCCGGCGCGGCTGGAGCCAGGAACACCTGGCCGAGGCCAGCGGCGTGAGCGTGCGCACCATCCAGCGAATCGAGGGTGGCCAACCACCGAGCCCCTTCACGGCCTCCGCCCTCGCGGTGGCACTCGATGTCGATCCCGGGTCCTTTGGCGAACCGAACACCGAGCCCGCCGACGGTGAACGCGCTGACGCCCTCGAGCCGGCGCCGGCGCTGACCTTCGTCGAGGCCGTGCGTCAGGGGGTCCGCCGGTGGGGCGACTTCGACGGCCGGGCCAGTCGCTCGGAGTTCTGGTTCTTCTTCCTCGCCGTGTCCGTCGTCGTCGGTGCCCTCGCTGCGCTGGACGACCGGCTCGGGGCTGCCGCCCTCGTGCTGTGCCTCGTGCCCCTCGCCGCGGCCGGGACCCGCCGGTTGCGGGACGCAGGTCAGAGCCCCTGGTGGCTGCTCTTCGCGATCGTGCCGATGGGGTTCGTCGTCCTGCTGACCCTCATGGTGATGCCCGGAAAGGCGATCGAGGAGGTGGCGACGCCCCAGAACAGTCGGTGACCCATGGGCGCCGCGGTCCTACCGAGCGAAGAGGGCGGCGGCGTCGGCGGGGGAGTCGACGAGGTGCAGCCGCTGCTCCGCCCAGCGCCCAGCGGCCAACGCTTGGAGCGCCCGCCACACGGGTGGTGCGGCCTGCCGTGCCGGGCAGCACGACGATCCTGGCGCCTCAGCGCGCGGCAGCCCGTCCTCTCGGATGCGGAAGCCCGACTGCGAGAGTAGATTGCGCTCCAATGGACGCGGCCGATTCGCTGCGCTACGGTTGGCGCCGGACCAACAGGGGGTTGGTCCCAGGGGGGATATCAACGAGCGTGTACAGCTTGTTCCGTGCTGTGGTGGGGGCGACGATCCTGGCGGCTCTGCTGCCTGTATCGGCGGCCCATTCGCAGGAACTCGGGGACGAGGCCGTTGTCAGGTTGGTAGAGGACGCCGCGCCGATACGAGTTCCGGTCCTTTCCGTACAAGAGTTCGACGAGGGGACGACAGCTGTGCCAGCCGTCACCTCGAACGGGCGCGTTTCGGTGCCGGAGTCTGACGAAGGGCTCATTGTGCTTGAGGCACCCGATACGCCCCGGCAGCCTGGGTCCAGGATCGGTGTCGCGCTCCCGGCTGAGGCAGCCGCCGGCCACGGCACCGTCACCGAATCTGGGGCTGTTGTCTACAGCGGCGATAGCGACCGGGTGGATGTCGTCGTCCAGCCCGTGGAGGACGGTTCGGTTCGCATCAGCACCGTCGTCAACGAGTCGTCGGCACCACACGCTTTCACCTACAAGCTGAGCCTTCCCGGCGCGGCCTCGTTGGAACTGTTGGGGGACGGTTCCATCATCATCATGAGGGGTGGTCGGCACATCGGCGGCGTCGCGGCACCGTGGGCAGTGGATGCCGCCGGTCGCGATGTCGCGACGCACTTTGAGATCGACGAACACTCATTCACGCAGGTTGTCGAACCCACGGCCTCGGCCACCTACCCGATTGTGGCGGACCCGTACCTGGGGATCTCTCTCATCTCCAAGGCGGTGTGGGCCCGGGACCTGTGGCAGTACAGCCCCACGCTCAAGGTGTACCCGACGTGGTACGGCCGGTATGGTCCCGCGGCTGCGCGCTGGGCCGCGTGGAGCGAAACGCTGAACAAGACCCCGCGCTCGGGTTGGCCCAACCCAGACACCGCGTCGATGAAGAATCAGTTCTACTGTCACTTCGACGTCGTCCGACTTCGCGCACCGAACAAGGAATACTGGGGCTTGGACTCGAAGATTCCTAACCGCGGGTATTGGGGCTTCGTCAATAACAGCTGCAACTAAGGAGCAATCATGCAGCATGGTTACCAGCGGGCCCTCAACATCATTGGACTCGTCGTGGCTGCCGGCCTCAACGTCGCGGTCGTGTCCTTCTATGTGCTGTGGTTCATCGCCGACTCGGACGCCATCAATCGGATGGAGACGGCCACCTCGGTCGACCCGACTGTCCTGTTGCCCAACGCGACTCTTCTGTGGCTCGCTGCGAATGCGTCGCTCGTGGCCCTGCTCGCACTCGATGGGGTGATCGTGGCAATGACCATGGCGGCACGGTCAAGGCGTCGTCTCGCCGGCCAGGACCCCGACACTGCTGAGGAGTTGAGCACCCCGATCTCATCCCGGCCTGGCTGAAACGTTCGTCGTGGGCTGTGACATGCAGAACGGGCAGCATGCTGCCCGTTCTGCATGTCACAGCGTGGCCGAGTTGCCGGTGACCAGGGCGGCGGCCTCGGCGGGGGAGTCGACGAGGTGCAGCCGCTGCTCCATCGGGCGCCCCACGGCCAGGGCCTGCAGCGCCGGCCACACGGGGATCGTGTTCGTCCAGTGATCCCGGCCGACGAGCACGAGGAGGGGGAGCACGGCATCCGGCGTGGCGTAGAAGAGCCGCGTCGCCGCCTGGAAGACCTCCTGCACGGTGCCGGCCGCGCCGGGGAGCACGACGATCCCGGCATCGCAGCGCGCGAGCAGGCCGTCCTCGCGGATCGCGTTGGAGAAGTATTTCGCGATGCCGTCGCAGAAGACGTTGGGCGGCTCGTGGCCGTAGAACCACGTCGGGATGCCGAGGCTCGTCACCGCGCCCAGCTCACCGCGCGCCTCGAGCAGGTCGTCGTGCACGTCGAGCGCGACCTGCGCCCACGGCTCGATCTCGGGCACGAACGACGGGATGCCAGCCAGTCGAGTCAGCGCCTCGTCGAGCGACCTCGCGGATGCCGCGTACGCGCCGAGGTTGGCAGCCTCCATCGCGCCCGGTCCGCCCCCCGTGGCCACGACGCACCCGGCCTCGGCCAGGGCATGGCCGAGGTGGGCGGCCCCGGTGTAGCCCGCCGTTCCCCGTTCGAGCGCGTGCCCACCCATGACCCCGACGACCGCTGAGCTGCCGATGACCTCGCTCAGCGCGTCGCTCATCGAGTCGTCGTGGATGGCCCGCAGCAGG
>NZ_DAORSO010000002.1:29229-50670 GCF_035443565.1 Ornithinibacter sp.
CCGAGCACGAGGTCGGCCAGGGTGCGGCCGGCCAGGTTGCTCGCCGCCACCCCGTCCCCGACGTAGCCACCGGCCCGCCCGGTGCGGGCCACCGGATCCCACGTGACCGACGGGTGCCAGTCGCGGGCGATGCCGAGCGGCCCACCCCAGGCATGGGTGAAGCCCACCCCGTCGAGCTGGGGGAGCAGGTCTCGCAGGGTCGAGCGCAGTGCGCCGAACACCGCCTCGTCGTGGTCGAACTCCGGCCCGATCGCCGACCCCCAGTGGTAGGGCGCGCCGCGGCCACCGAACGCGATCCGGCCGTCGTCGGTGCGTTGGCCGTAGATGACGACGTGGCCGTGGTCGCTGAACACCTCGCGGCCGGCCAGCCCGATCCGCGCCCACCGCGCGTCGTCGATGACCTCGGTGGCGACCATCAGCGAGTACACCGGAACGACCCGGCGGCCCTGCCCCGACACCGTCCCCGACCAGCCCTCGGTCGCGTGGATGACCGCACCCGCTGACACCCGCCGTCCGTCGGCGAGCACCACGACCCGGTCGCCCGTGCGCGTCACGCGTGCCCCCTCCACGATCCGCCCACCGAGCCGGCGCACGGCCCCCGCCAGCCCGTCGACGAGCCGCCGCGGGTGCACCCGGGCGCAGTCGGGGGTGAAGGTGGCCCCCCGTGTGACGGCGACGGCGAGGCGCTCGCGGGTGGCACCGGCATCCAGCCACGTCGTCGACCCGCCCCACGCGGCCGCGTGGGCGACCTCCGCCCGCGCGCGCTCCTCCTGGGCGGTGGTGCGCGCGACGACCAGCGCACCGCCCTTGGTGAACCCGCTGCCTAAGCCCTCGGCTCCGTCGACGCGGCCGACCTCGTCGACGGTGTCGCGCAGCGCGGCCAGCTGGGCCACGGCCCCCGCGCGCCCGGCGTGTCGGGCCAGCGTGTCGGGCGACACCGGCCACAACGCCGACACCCAGCCACCGTTGCGACCGCTCGCCCCGAAACCGACGTGGTCGGCCTCGAGCACGAGCACGTCGGCCTCGGGGCGCTCGCGCAGCAGGTAGTACGCCGTCCACAGGCCGGTGTAGCCACCGCCGACGATGACCACCTCTGCGGAGAACGGCAGGTCGGATGCCGTGGCGCGGCTGGCGCTCGCACCATCGGCCCACAGCGGGCTGGTCAGGCTCACTGCGACGGTCAGAGGTGGTTCTCGGCCTCGGTGAGCACCGAGCGCAGGCGCCGCTCGATCTCGTCGAACTCGCTCGGCCCCATGGTCAGCGGGGGAGCGAGCTGCACCACGGGGTCGCCGCGGTCGTCGGCCCGGCAGTACAACCCTGCGTCGAAGAGGGCCTTGGACAGGAAGCCGCGAAGCAGGCGCTCGCTCTCGTCGTCGTTGAACGTCTCGCGGGTGGCCTTGTCCTTGACGAGCTCGATGCCGTAGAAGTAGCCGGCCCCGCGGACGTCGCCGACGAGTGGCAGGTCGAGCAGCTTGTCCAGGGTGCGCTTGAAGACCGGGGCGTTCTGCTTGACCCGGTCGTTGAGGCCCTCGCGGTCGAAGATGTCGAGGTTGGCCATCGCGGCAGCGCAGGAGACGGGGTGGCCGCCCCACGTGTACCCGTGCGGGAAGTACGTCGTGCCGTGGCGGAACGGCTCGAAGAGCCGGTCGCTGGCGATCATCAGGCCCAGCGGGGCGTAGCCGCTGGTGATTCCCTTGGCCGTGGTGATGATGTCCGGGACGTAGCCCAGGTCGTCGCAGGCGAACATCGAACCGATGCGGCCGAAGGCGCAGATCGTCTCGTCGGAGACGAGCAGGACGTCGTACTCGTCGCAGATCTCGCGGACCCGCTCGAAGTACCCGGCGGGCGGCGGGAAGCAGCCACCGGAGTTCTGCACGGGCTCGAGGAAGACGGCCGCGACGGTCTCCGGGCCCTCGAACTCGATGGCCTCGGCGATGCGGTCGGCAGCCCAGCGACCGAACGCCTTCTCGTCGTCGCGCAGGTGCTCGGGGGCGCGGTAGATGTTGGTGTTCGGGACCTTGTGGCCGCCGGGAACGAGCGGTTCGAACATCGACTTCGCCGCCGGGATGCCGGTGATCGACAGCGCCCCCTGGGGGGTGCCGTGGTAGGCGATCGAGCGCGAGATCACCTTGTGCTTCGTCGGCTTGCCGGTGAGCTTGAAGTACTGCTTGGCCAGCTTCCACGCCGTCTCGACGGCCTCGCCGCCGCCGGTGGTGAAGAACACCCGGTTGAGGTCACCCGGGGCGTGGTGCGCCAGCCGCTCGGCGAGCTCGATGGCCCGCGGGTGGGCGTAGGACCACAGCGGGAAGAATGCGAGCTCGCTGGCCTGCTTGGCCATCGCCTCGGCGATCTCGGTGCGGCCGTGGCCGACGTTGGTGACGAACAGGCCGGCGAGGGCGTCGATGTACTCGTTGCCCCGGTCGTCCCAGATCGTCCAGCCCTGACCCTTGGTGATGATCGGCACGGAGTGGCCGAGGCCGTGGTCCTCGAAGGTGGAGTGCCGGGTGAAGTGCATCCACAGGTGGTCGCGGGCGGCATCGGAGTACAGGGCTCCGGTACCGGTGTGGCGATCGGAGCTCGGCTCCCAGACGTCGGACGGGTAGGTGCTCATCGGGTACCCCAGTTGTAGTGCTGCTTGTTGAGTTTCAGGTAGACGAAGGTCTCGGTGCTCGTGACGCCGGGCAGGATGCGGATCTGCTGGTTGAGCAGGTCCAGCAGGTGGTCGTCGTCCTCGCAGACGACCTCGGCGAGGATGTCGAAGCTGCCGGCCGTCGTGACGACGTAGTCGACCTCGGGCATCGCCGTCAGGGCGTCACCGACGGCGAGCAGGTCGCCGGAGACCCGGATGCCGATCATCGCCTGCCGGCTGAAGCCCACCTGGAGGGGGTCGGTCACGGCGACGATCTGCATGACGTCGGCGTCGAGCAGGCGCTGCACGCGCTGGCGCACGGCCGCCTCGGACAGACCGACCGCCTTGGCGATCGCGGCGTAGGACTGCCGGCCGTCTTCCTGGAGCAGTTCGATGATGTGCTTGGCGATGTCGTCCAGACGGGTCTCGGACGATGCACGAGTCACCCGGGGGGGTCGAGAGGTGGAGGTCACGCGCGCCATCGTGTCGCGGATCTCGACGGTTTGCAACCACCCTTGGAACGGATTCCGCATGCATTGTGTGTCCGGTGTGTAACTTTTCAGCACATCCGTCGCGCAATCCCTAGCGATTTCGGTGGTCGTGCGCTTAGAGTCCGGTAGCACCGAACCCCACCCCCCACCCCTTTGGGAGCCATCACCCATGAGCGGTCAGCGACACCTGCGCAACTTCATCGGCGGCGAGTACGTCGACGGGCGGACAGATGCCACCACCGAGATCATCAACCCGGCCACGGGATCGGTCGTCGCGACCGCCCCCGTCAGCGGCCAGGAGGACGTCGACGCGGCCTATGCCGCTGCGGAGCAGGCGTTCGCGGGGGAGTGGGGCGCCACGACCCCCAGCGAGCGGCAGCAGGCCCTGCTGAAGTTCGCGGATGCCGTGGAAGCGCACGCGGACGAGCTCATCGCACTGGAGTCCGAGAACACCGGCAAGATCAAGGCCCTCACCGCGAGTGAGGAGATCCCGCCGATGGTCGACCAGCTGCGCTTCTTCGCCGGCGCGGCTCGCGTCCTCGAAGGGAGGGCCTCGGCCGAGTACATGGCCGGCCACACCTCGTGGATCCGGCGCGAGCCGATCGGCGTCGTCGGGCAGGTCACCCCGTGGAACTACCCGCTGCTCATGGCGGTCTGGAAGATCGGCCCCGCGCTGGCCGCGGGCAACAGCGTCGTCCTCAAGCCGAGCGACACCACCCCCGAGAGCACCCTGCGGCTGGCCGAGCTGGCCTCGCAGTACCTCCCGGCGGGCACCCTGAACGTCATCACCGGTGACCGCGAGACCGGCCGGATGCTCGTCGAGCACCGCACGCCGAGCCTCGTGGCGATCACGGGGTCGGTGCGCGCGGGCGCCGAGGTCGCGGCCAGTGCAGCGCCGAACATCAAGCGCGTCCACCTCGAGCTCGGTGGCAAGGCCCCGGTCGTCGTGTTCGACGACGCCGACATCGAGGCGGCCGTCGAGGGCATCGCCGTCGCCGGGTACTTCAACGCCGGGCAGGACTGCACGGCCGCCACCCGGGTCCTCGTCGCACCCGGCATCCACGACGACTTCGTCGCCGCGCTCTCCGAGTTCGCGCGCAGGTCGGCCCCGGTCGGCCTCCCCGACGACGAGGACGCCCTCTTCGGCCCGGTCAACAACGCTCGCCAGCTGGCGCACGTCTCCGGCTTCATCGACCGCATCCCCTCCCACGCGACGGTCTCGGCGGGCGGCAACCGCCGTACCGACCTCGGCGAGGGCTACTACCTCGAGCCGACCGTGCTCTCCGGGCTGCGCCAGGACGACGAGGCCATCCAGAACGAGATCTTCGGACCGGTCATCACCGTGCAGAAGTTCACCGACGAGGCCGAGGCGATCCGCTGGGCGAACGGCGTCGACTACGGCCTCGCGTCCTCGGTGTGGACCAAGGACTTCGGCCGAGCCATGCGGATGAGCAAGGCCCTGGACTTCGGCTGCGTGTGGATCAACACGCACATCCCGCTCGTCGCCGAGATGCCCCACGGCGGGTACAAGAAGTCGGGCTACGGCAAGGACCTGTCGATGTACGGGTTCGAGGACTACACGCGCATCAAGCACGTCATGGCGAACATCGAGAGCTGAGGAACACACCACATGGCACTTCGACGGCGGCCACCGGCCGATCCCATGACCCGCGGGCTGATCAGCGCCGCACGGTCCTCGGCGCTGACGCGGCGCTCCCTGTTCGGCACGGCCGCCCTCGGTGGCGCGGCGGCGGCGCTCAGCGCGTGCGCACCACCGCCCCCACCCTCGGGCGGGGTCGCCTCGCTCGTGCTGCCCGAGGACCTCTCCGACACCGACAAGGTGGTGCGCTGGGCCAACTGGACGGCCTACCTCGACTACGACGAGGAGACCAAGAAGTACCCGACCCTCGAGCGGTTCATCGCCGAGACCGGCATCCGTGCCGAGTACACCGAGGACATCGAGGACAACGACGCGTACTTCAACAAGATCGCGCCCCAGCTTCGCGCGGGCCAGGACATCGGGCGCGACATCTTCACCTTCACCGACTGGATGGCAAACCGGATCATCCGCGACCAGCTGTGCCAGCCGCTCGAGCTGATCACCATGCCCAACGCACCGAACCTGCTGCCGGCGCTGCAGAACGTCAGCTTCGACCCGGGCCGCAACTTCTCGCTGACCTGGCAGTCCGGCTTCGCCGGCATCGGCTACGACAAGTCCAAGGTCTCCAAGGAGATCAAGACGCTCGACGACCTGTGGACCGACGAGCTCAAGGGCAAGATCGTCGTGCTCAGCGAGTTCCGCGACACCGTGGGCATCATCATGCAGAGCCAGGGCGTCGACATCACCTCCGAGTTCGGCAAGGCGGAGTTCGAGGCGGCCGTGGCCGAGATCGAGAAGCGCATGGACGAGGGCTACATCCGCCGGATCAAGGGCAACTCCTACCTCGAGGACCTCAAGTCGGGCAACGCCGTCGCCGGCATCGTCTGGAGCGGTGACCTGTTCATCCTGCGCGCCGAGACCGAGAACGAGAACTGGGAGTTCGTCATCCCGGAGTCGGGCGGCACGATCTGGAGCGACAACATGATGGTGCCGATCACCTCGCAGCACCGCCGCAACGCCCAGACCCTGATGAACTTCTACTACGACCCCGAGGTCGCTGCCGAGGTCGCGGCCTGGGTCAACTACGTGTGCCCCGTCGTCGGCGCCCGGGAGGTGCTCGCGAAGACCGATCCCGAGCTCGCCGAGAGCCCGTTCATCTTCCCGAGCGAGGCGTTCATCGCGGACAACAACATCCAAGGGTTCCGGGCACTCTCGCCCGAGGAGGACCAGGAATACAGCGCCATCTGGCAGAAGGTGATGGGCAACTGATGGCTCGCAAGAACGCAAGCGGTTTCCGCGACGCACAGGGCGACCTGCGTCTGGAGAACGTCACGAAGTCCTTCGCCGAGTTCACCGCCGTCGACGACCTCAGCCTGGTCGTCCCGCGGGGCTCGTTCTTCGCCCTGCTCGGCCCGTCCGGCTGCGGCAAGACGACGACCCTGCGCATGGTGGCCGGCCTCGAACAGCCGACGAGCGGGCGCCTGCTCATCGGCGACACCGACCTCACCGGCAGCCGCTCCTACGAGCGTCCGGTCAACACGGTGTTCCAGAGCTACGCGCTCTTCCCGCACCTGACCATCCGCGACAACGTCGCGTTCGGTCCCAAGCGGCGGGGACAGGCGGATGCCGCCGCGCTCGCCGACGATGCCCTCAAGCTCGTGCAGATGGATCACCTCGCCGCGCGCAAGCCCGCCCAGCTCTCGGGTGGTCAGCAGCAGCGGGTGGCCCTGGCCCGGGCCATCGTCAACCGCCCCGAGGTGCTCCTGCTCGACGAGCCACTCGGCGCCCTCGACCTCAAGCTGCGGCGTCAGATGCAGGTCGAGCTCAAGCGCATCCAGACCGAGGTGGGCCTGACGTTCATCCACGTCACGCACGACCAGGAGGAGGCCATGACCATGGCCGACACCGTGGCCGTGATGAACCACGGGAGGATCGAGCAGATGGGCCCGCCCGCGCAGATGTACGACCTGCCGCGCACGGCCTTCGTCGCCAACTTCGTGGGTCAGTCCAACCTCGGCAGCGGCCGGGTCATCGACCGCGACGGCACCCACCTCGTGGCCGAGATCCAGGGCACCAAGGTCAAGATCCCCATCGCGCGCAGCGCGGTCACCGACGGCGACATCACGTTCGGTGTGCGCCCCGAGAAGGTGCGCGTCATGCGCCGCCCCTCCGAGGGTGCCGGCGACGACGTCAAGGGCATCGTGCTCGACGTGTCGTTCACCGGGGTCGCCACCCAGTACCTCGTGCAGCTGCCGAGCGGCACGGTGTGGAGCTGCTACGAGCAGAACCTCGACGTCGAGCCGATCGACCTGCGTCCGGGTGACGACGTGTGGCTGTCCTGGAACCCCCACCACGCGTTCGGCGTCCCCGTCGACGAGGCCGAGGCCCGGGCTGCGGCGGAGGCTGGCCTGACATGAGCGCCCTTGCCCACGTGAGTTCCGCGGGTGGCACCACGCCGCCCCCGGCACCGCAGCCCAACCGCAAGGGCCGGAGCTGGGTTCCCTACCTGCTCCTGCTGCCCGGTGCGCTCTGGCTGCTCGTGTTCTTCGTCATCCCCCTCGGCCAGCTGTTCTCGGTCAGCCTCCAGTCGCAGTTCCCCGGCTACCCCGGGTACTACTACCGCGACCTGAACTTCGGCAACTACGTCACGGCCCTGACCGACTTCGCCCCGCACTTCGGCCGCTCGATCCTGTTCGCCACCCTCGCGACGTTCTTCGCGTTCTGCCTGGCCTACCCGCTGGCCTACGCGATGGCGTTCAAGGCCGGTCGCTGGCGCAACGTCATGCTCATCGCGGTCATCGCGCCGTTCTTCACCTCGTTCATCCTGCGCACCGTGGCCTGGCGCCAGATCCTCGCGGACGAGGGTCCGGTCGCGTCGACGCTGAACACCCTGCACCTGCTCCCCGGTGGCCGGATCACCGAGACCTGGATCGCGGTCGTCGCGGGTCTGACGTACAACTTCCTGCCCTTCATGGTGCTGCCGATCTACGCCTCGCTCGAGCGCGCGGACTCCCGGGTCATCGAGGCAGGGGGAGACCTGTACGCCAACGGGTTCACGACCTTCCGCACGGTGACGCTGCCGATCAGCATGCCGGGCGTGCTCGCCGGAACGCTGCTGACCTTCATCCCCGCAGCCGGTGACTACGTCAACGCCGAACTGCTCGGGTCGGACAACACCAAGATGATCGGCAACGTCATCGAGAGCCAGTTCTTCCGGGTGCCCGGTGGCTTCCCGACGGCCGCAGCGCTCTCGTTCACGTTGATGGCCCTCATCCTCGCCATGGTGTTCGTCTACGTGCGCCGCTTCGGAACGGAGGAACTGGTGTGATCCGCTGGATCGGAAACCGCTTCGCCATGATCACGGCGTTGCTCGTGCTGTTCTACCTGTTCCTGCCCGTCGCCTACACGTTCGCCTTCTCGTTCAACAACTACAAGAAGTCCAACATCTCGTGGAACCCCGAGGGGAGCCCGACCCTGAAGCACTGGAAGGACCCCTGCGGTGCCCCCGGTGTCTGCGAGTCGCTCGTGACGTCGATCCAGATCGGCGTCATCGCCACCGTCATCGCGACGGTGCTCGGCACGATGCTCGCGTTCGCGATGGTGCGCCACCGCTTCCGCGGGCGCGGCACGAGCAACGTCCTGGTCTTCGTGCCGATGGCCACACCCGAGATCGTCCTCGGCGCGAGCCTGCTGACGATCTTCGTCCAGGGCTTCTCCAACGTCGGTCTGCAGCTGGGGTTCTGGACGATCGTCATCGCCCACATCATGTTCTGCGTCAGCTTCGTCGTCGTCACGGTCAAGGCCCGCCTGCAGAGCCTGGACCCGCGCCTCGAGGAGGCCGCCCAGGACCTGTACGCCGGGCCGGGCAGCACGTTCTGGAAGATCACCTTCCCGCTGGTGCTCCCGGGCATCGTCGGTGCGGCGCTGCTCGCGTTCTCGTTGTCCTTCGACGACTTCATCATCACCAACTTCGTCTCCGGCAACGAGACGACGTTCCCGAAGTTCGTCTACATCTCCTACCTGCGCGGCATCCCGGCTCAGGCCAACGTCATCGGTTTCTCGATGTTCGTCATCGCCCTGGCGCTGGTCATCGGCGGCCAGCTGATCGGCAACGCCCGCAAGAAGTGAACGACCTGATCCGGCCCGCCGGGCGAGAGCCCGGCGGGCCGGACCTCCACCACCACCGGTACCCCCGGTGACACCCTGAGACAGGAACACCATGCGCGTCCTCATGGTCGGTGCCGGCGGCGTCGGTGACGCCGCCGCCCGCATCGCCGCCGAACGGTCCTTCTTCGAGCAGTGGGTGGTCGCCGACTACGACCTCACCCGCTCCGAGCGCACGGTGGCCTCGGTCATCGAGCGCAACCCGGGGGACACCCGGTTCCGTGCCGCCCGCGTCGATGCGTCGGATGCCGGCGCGGTCGAGGCGCTGGCGCGCGAGGTGGGTGCCACGCACGTGTTCAACGCCGTGGACCCCCGCTTCGTGCTGCCGATCTTCGAGGGCGCCCGCGCCGCCGGTGCGGACTACCTCGACATGGCGATGAGCCTGTCGAGCCGTCACCCCGAGCAGCCGTACGCCAAGGTCGGCGTCAAGCTCGGCGACGACCAGCTGGCCCAGGCCGAGCAGTGGGAGGCCGACGGGCGCCTGGCCCTGGTCGGCATCGGGGTCGAGCCCGGGCTCTCCGACGTCTTCGCGCGCTACGCCGCCGACCACCTGTTCAGCCACATCGACGAGCTCGGTACCCGCGACGGTGCCAACCTCGTCATCCGCGACGAGGACGGCAACGAGGTCTTCGCCCCGGGCTTCTCGATGTGGACGATCATCGAGGAGTGCCTGAACCCGCCCGTGGTGTGGGAGAAGGCCCGAGCGGTGGGCTCCGACGGCGGCTACGACGTCGAGGCCGGATTCTTCACGCTGCCGCCGTTCAGCGAGCCCGAGGTCTTCGACTTCCCCGAGGGCATCGGCCCGGTGGAGTGCGTGCACGTCGAGCACGAGGAGGTGCTCCTCATGCCGCGCTGGGTCGACGCCGAGAAGGTGACCTTCAAGTACGGCCTCGGCGAGGAGATGATCACGATCCTGCGCACGCTGCACACCCTCGGGCTCGACAGCACCGACCCGGTCACGGTCAAGGGGGTGCAGGTCAGCCCCCGCGACGTCGTCGCCGCCGTGCTGCCCGACCCAGCGACCATCGGCCCGCGCATGGAGGGCAAGACCTGCGCCGGACTGTGGGTGACCGGCACCGGCAAGGACGGGATGCCGCGGCGCACCTACCTCTACCACGTCTCCGACAACGCGGACACGATGCGCGACTACGGCGCCCAGTGCGTCGTCTGGCAGACGGCGATCAACCCCGTCGTCGCCCTCGAGCTGCTCGCGAACGGCACCTGGTCGGGCGCGGGCGTGCTCGGCCCGGAGGCCTTCGACGCCGTGCCGTTCCTCGACCTGCTCGCCGCGCCGAAGCCGCAGGGCTACGGCTCCCCGTGGGGCCTCGAGGACCGCTGAGTCGTAGGCTCGCCACCACCGCTGTACCGCCACCGATCACCGCCGCCCGGACCCAGAAGGACACCCCCATGGCGTTCACCCAGAAGTCGCTCGTCGAGTCCGTTCCCACCCGTCTGCTCATCGGGGGGTCCTGGCGGGAAGCGAGCGGTGGCGCGCGCTTCGAGGTGAGCGACCCGGCATCCGGCGCCGTTCTCACGACGTGTGCGGACGGAACCCCGGAGGACGGGCTCGCCGCGCTGGCAGCCGCCCACGAGGCCCAGCCGACCTGGGCGGCGACCCCGCCCCGCGAGCGCAGCGAGATCCTGCGCCGGGCCTTCGACGCCCTCGTCGCCCGCACGGACGAGTTCGCCACCCTGATGAGCCTGGAGATGGGCAAGACCGTGGCCGAGGCGCGCGGTGAGGTTGCGTACGGTGCGGAGTTCTTCCGCTGGTTCGCCGAGGAGGCCGTGCGCATCCACGGCCGGTACTCGGTGGCTCCCAACGGCGCCTCGCGACTGCTGACGATGAAGCAGCCGGTCGGGCCCACGCTGATGATCACGCCGTGGAACTTCCCGCTCGCGATGGGCACCCGCAAGATCGGCCCGGCCGTCGCCGCGGGGTGCACGATGGTCGTCAAGCCCGCCCACGAGACGCCGCTGACGATGCTGCTGCTCGCCGAGGTCATGATGGAGGCGGGCCTGCCCGACGGTGTGCTCAACGTCGTCACCACGACCCACTCCGGTGCCGTGTGCGAGCCCCTCATCCGCGACGAGCGGCTGCGCAAGCTGACCTTCACCGGCTCCACCCCGGTCGGCAAGATGCTCGTCGAGCAGTCGGCCGAGCAGCTGCTGCGCCTGTCGATGGAGCTCGGCGGCAACGCCCCCTTCCTCGTCTTCGAGGACGCCGACGTCGACGCGGCCGTCGACGGGGCGATGCTCGCGAAGATGCGCAACATCGGTGAGGCCTGCACGGCGGCGAACCGGTTCTTCGTCCACGAGTCGCTCGCCGAGGAGTTCGCGACCAAGCTCGCGGCCCGCATGGGCGCGCTCGTCGTCGGCAAGGGCACCAAGAAGGGGGTCGACGTCGGCCCGCTCATCACCGGCAAGGCCCGCGACAAGGTCGACGAGCTCGTCCAGGACGCCGTCGGCAAGGGGGCCCGCGTGCTCACCGGTGGCGCGCCCGTGCCGGGCAAGGGGTTCTTCTACGCACCGACCGTGCTCGCCGACGTGCCGGCCGACAGCCGGTGCCTCGGTGAGGAGATCTTCGGGCCGGTCGCGCCGGTGTGCACGTTCACCGACGACGCGGATGCCGTGGCCAAGGCGAACGGCACCGAGTACGGACTCGTCGGTTACATCTACACCAACGACCAGAACCGGATGATCCGGGTGGCCGAGGCCATGGAGTTCGGGATGATCGGCGTCAACACCGGTATCGTGTCCAACCCTGCGGCGCCGTTCGGTGGCGTCAAGCAGTCGGGCTTCGGCCGCGAGGGCGGGTTCGAGGGGATCGACGAGTACCTCGAGACCAAGTACGTCGGCATCGCCCTCTGACTCCTGACGTCGAATCCACCCGGGGGAGCTGACTCAAGTGGTCTCATGTCCTCCATGAGCAACAGCCCGGATGCCGCTGCCTCAGCGGCCAGCAGTGCCCGCCAGGTCGACCGCCGCCGCTCGGTGCAGGACCTGCTCGACGAGGCCGACGCGTCGCTGCGCCGTGGCGCGCGCCCCGGGGCCACGGTCTGGCCCACCGGGTTCGACCTGCTCGACGCCACCCTCGACGGCGGCCTGCGCTCCGGCGAGCTCGTCCTGCTCGGGGGCAGCGAAGGGTCCGGCAAGACGACGATCGCGCTGCAGATGGTGCGCAACGCGGTGCGCACCGGTCGGCACGCGGTGGTCTTCTCCTTCGAGCACGAGGCGGGAACCCTCATCCAGCGCCTCATCGCCCTCGAGGCGTCGTGCCTGGCCGTCGGGGCCGGGCAGCACCCTGCGGCGGCGGCCGACGTCCACGCCGTGCGCTCGGTCTTCGAGGCGCCCGACCCCGACCGTCGTGGCCTCGCCGATGCGCTGGCCGGCATCCCGTACGGCGCCGACGCCCTCGCGGCCGTGCTGGAGTACGCCCCGCGGCTGCACATCCACGAGTCGACGAGCGACACCACCCCCGCCGAGGTGGCCCGGGTGCTGGCCGAGGTGCGGGAGGAGGCCGGCGAGCCCCCGCTGGTCATGGTCGACTACCTCCAGAAGGTGCCGCTCGACGAGCGCGGCGGCGACGAGGTCGCGCGGGTCACCGTCGTCACCGAGACCCTCAAGGACATGGCCCTCGAGCTCGAGTGCCCCGTCGTGTGCATCTCCGCGGCCGACCGCGAGAGCCTGGGCGCTGGCCACCGGATGCGCACCCGCGACCTGCGCGGCTCCTCGGCGCTGGCCTACGAGGCCGACCTCGTGCTCATCCTGTCGAGCAAGGAGAACATCGTCTCGCGCGAGCACCTGGTCTACGACCTCGGCAGCGTGCAGCGCTTCCGGCGCTGGGCCGTCATCACCGTCGAGAAGAACCGGCACGGGCTCGGGCACGTCGAGCTCGAGGTCGAGAAGGACTTCGAGCACGGGCGCTTCCACCCGCAGGCGCGGGTCGTGACCGAACGCCTCATCGAGGAGCGCATCTTCACCACGTGACGCGGGAGGATGGAGGCGTGATCCGCCATCTCCGGCCGCCGGTCGACGTCGACGCCCTCGTCGCGGATGCCGTGGCACGCGGTCGCGTCGTCCGTCTCGTCGTCGCGGGGGAGACCAAGGCCGCCACCCTCGAGGCCTTCGCCGACGCCCTGGACTTCCCCGGGTGGTTCGGCGGCAACCTCGACGCCCTCGCCGACCTGCTCGACCACCTCGCCCGGCACGACGACGGGGAGGCTGAGCTCGTCGTCGACGGCGTCCTGGCCCTGCAGCGCGACGACCCGTTCGCGGCGGCACAGCTGAACGGGGTGCTCGGTGAGGTGGCCCTGGCTCATCCCCGGTTTCACGTGAGCGTCATCGAGCGCTGACAATGGCTCCCGTGACTTCCCGCTCCGTCGCCATCCTCGGCTCCACCGGCTCGATCGGCACCCAGGCCCTCGAGGTCATCGCCGCGCACCCGGGTGCCTTCACCGTGGCCGCCCTCACCGCCGGGGGCAACGTCGAGCTGCTCGCACGTCAGGCCGTCGCCTTCGACGTGCCGCTCGTGGGTGTCGCCCGCGGCCAGGTCGAGGAGGTTCGCGCCGCGATCGCCGCGGCGGCAGCGCACGCCGGCCGGCCGGCATCCGTGACCGACGTCGTCGTCGGGGCGGATGCCGCGACGATCGCCGCAGGGTGTGGCGCCGACGTCGTGCTCAACGGGATCACGGGGTCGATCGGTCTGCGGCCGACCCTGGCAGCCCTCGAGGCGGGGTCGGTGCTGGCGCTGGCGAACAAGGAGTCGCTCATCATCGGCGGCCCGCTCGTCAAGGCGGCCGCCGCACCCGACCAGATCGTGCCGGTCGACTCCGAGCACAGCGCCATCGCGCAGAGCCTTCGAGGAGGGCGGGCCGACGAGGTGCGCCGCCTCGTCGTGACGGCCAGCGGTGGCCCGTTCCGCGGGCGCAGCCGCGCCGACCTCGCCGACGTCACCCCACAGCAGGCCCTGGCCCACCCGAACTTCTCCATGGGACGGGTCATCACGACGAACTCCGCGACGCTGGTCAACAAGGGGCTGGAGGTCATCGAGGCCCACCTGCTCTTCGACATCCCCTTCGACCGCATCGACGTCGTCGTGCACCCCCAGCAGCAGATCCACTCGATGGTCGAGTTCCACGACGGGTCGACGATCGCCCAGCTGGGGCCGCCGCGCATGCTCGTGCCGATCGCCCTCGGGTTGTCCTGGCCGCAGCGCCTGACCGACGTCGACGTGCCCTGCGACTGGAGCCTGGCCCAGAGCTGGGAGTTCCACCCGCTCGACGACGACGCCTTCCCGGCGGTGCGCCTGGCGCGCCGGGTCGGCGAGGCCGGGAGCACCTTCCCGGCCGTCTACAACGCCGCCAACGAGGTGTGCGTCGATGCCTTCCACGACGGGGTGATCTCGTTCACCGACATCGTCGACACGGTGGAACGCGTCGTCGAGGCGCACACTGGGAGCGAACTCGACGCCTCGAGCGTTGAGGGAGTGCTCGCCGCCGACCGGTGGGCCCGTCACCGCGCCGCCGACCTCATCGGCATCGCCGTCGACGACGACCAGATCCAGGAGAACCGTTGAGCACGCTCGCCTTCATCCTCGGTGTGCTCTTCATGGCCACCGGGATCGCCGTGTCGATCGCCCTGCACGAGGTGGGGCACCTCGTGCCGGCCAAGCGCTTCGGTGTCCGCGTGACGCAGTACATGGTCGGTTTCGGCCCGACGATGTGGTCGCGCCGTCGGGGGGAGACGGAGTACGGGGTCAAGGCGATCCCGCTGGGTGGGTACATCCGGATGATCGGCATGTTCCCCCCGCGCAAGGGCGACGACCCCGGCACCGTGCGCGTGTCGAGCACCGGTCGGTTCAGCCAGCTCGTCGACGAGGCCCGCGCGGCGAGCCTGGAAGAGGTCCGTCCCGGCGACGAGAACCGGGTCTTCTACAAGCTGTCGGTGCCCAAGAAGGTCATCGTCATGCTCGGCGGCCCGACCATGAACCTGCTCATCGGCACTGTCCTGCTGACCATCCTCGTCACCGTCCACGGGGTGGCCACCGCCCAGCCCGGCGCGGTCGTCGCGTCGGTGTCGCAGTGCGTCGTCCCGGTGACCGAGGCGGGGGACGCGACCACCTGCACGAACCAGCCCGACACGCCGGCGCTCGCGGCCGGCATCCTGCCCGGCGATCGGGTGGTGTCCATCGACGGCCAGCCCATCGACGACACCCGTGACATCAGCACCCTGATCCGCCCGCGCGTCGACCAGAACGTGACGATCGTGCTCGAGCGCAACGGTGAGCCACTGACCGTCACGGCGACGCCGATCCGCAACGTCGTGCCGGTTCTCGACGCCGACGGCCTCCCCGTGACCAACCCCGACGGCACCGAGCAGACCACCGAGGCAGGGTTCCTCGGCGTGCGGACCACCGCCCCGGTCGAGTACGTGCAGCAGCCGGTCACGGCCGTGCCCGGCATCATCGGCACCTACGTGAGCCGCACCGCCGAGGCCATCGTCCACATCCCGGCGCGAATGGTCGGGGTCTGGGAGGCCGCCTTCGGTGGGGCCGAGCGCGAGATCGACAGCCCGATGTCCGTCGTCGGCGTGGGCCGGGTCGCGGGGGAGGCCACCGAGGGCAAGTACGACGCGTTCGTCGGGGACTCGGTGGGCGACAAGGTCTGGTTCCTCGTCGGCCTGCTCGCGGCGCTGAACTTCATGCTCTTCATCTTCAACCTCATCCCGCTGCTTCCCCTGGACGGCGGCCACGTCGCCGGGGCCCTGTGGGAGGGGCTCAAGCGCCAGGTCGCGAAGCTGCGCGGACGACCGGACCCCGGCTACGTCGACGTCGCGAAGGCGCTGCCCGTCGCGTACACCGTGTCGATGGTGCTGCTCGGCTTCACGGCGCTGCTCATCTACGCCGACCTCGTCAAGCCGATCAACCTCGGCGGCTGACGCCTGGGGCGGGACGCCGTCGATGACCATCTGCCTCGGTGGTGCCTCGCTACCCTGAGCGAAGCGTCGGCGGATCGACCCGGGCAGGAGGTGGGCTCATGGTCCGTTTCCGGGTCCTCGGGCCGGTCGACGTGTTCGTCGATGGCGCCCCCGTCCGGCTGCGGCCACAGGAGCGACGGCTGCTCGCGCTGTTGCTCTGCCGTCCGAACCGTCCGGTCCCGACCGAGGACCTGGTTGACGAGCTGTGGAACGGCAGTCCTCCCGCGACCGCCCGCACCGCGATCCGGGTCCACGTCGAGCGCACCCGCGCCGCCATGCGCGGGCACGGCCTGTCGCGCCTCACCTCGAGCGAGGGGGGCTACCGACTCGTCGTGGAGCCCGGGGAGCTCGATGTCGAGATCGTGGAGACGGCGCTGCGCCGGGCTGGCGGAGCGAGCAGGCTGCCGGCCACCGTCCGTGCCCCGATGCTCGCCGAGGCCCTCGGCCTCTGGGTGGGCCGGCCCTTCGCCGACGTGGACGGCATCCCAGCCGTCGACGCCGAGAGGGAACGGATCGCCGCCCGCAAGGAGGAGATCGTCGCCGACCTGGCACAGGCGCAGCTGGTCGCCGGTCTCCACGACCTCGTTCGGGCCCACGGCCCGTCGTGGGTGCACGAGTTCCCCTTCTCGGAGCCAGTGGCGTGCGCCGTGGCGCTCGCACGGTACCGGTGTGCGGACCAGCCGGGCGCCCTGAGTCTCCTGCGCGACCTCCGCCAGCGCCTCGTTGACGAGCTGGGGCTCGACGGGACACCAGCAGTCGGGGCGCTGGAGAGAGCGATCCTCAACCACGACCCGGCGCTCGCGACCCCTGACCCACCGACGCAGACCCCGGTGCCGGTGCTCGCCGGACGGCAGGATCAGGTCGATGCCGTCCTCTCCCTGGTGCACGGGGGCGCTGTACCGGCGCCTGTCGTCGTCGTCAGCGGGCCTCGAGGGATCGGCAAGACCGAGCTGGTGCGGCACCTGCACGCTCTCGTCCCATCCGTGATGCTCGCGGCGCGCCACCGCACCCCGGCGACTGTCAGCACCCTGGAGGAGGCCCTGGGTGTCGACGGGCCCGCGGCAGCCGGGGCGGGCGTGGTCGGCGCGTTGAGCGCAGCGGCCCAGCGGGCAACGCGCCTGGCCGAGGCCGCAGCCCGGGCCGGTGTCACCGTCATCGTGGACGGACCCGAGTGGTTGGGGCCGGACGACACGGCCGTCCTCGAGCACCTGTTGGCAGCGCGGGTCCGGTCACCGGTGGTGCTCGCGTGTTCGTCGCCCAGCCGGTTGCCAGCCGGGTTGGCCGAGGAGGTGGCCCGCAGTGCCACGGTCATCGCACTGGCCGAGCTGACCGAGGACGGCAGCCGGGACGTCCTGTCGGTCGTCCTGCCCCGCCAGCTCGCGGAGGACGCCGACCTCGTGGACCAGCTCGTCGAGCGCTCGGGCGGCCATCCGTTCCTCCTCGTGGCCGGCGCCCGCCATGTGGCGGCGGGGAACCACCCTCAGACGCCACCCGCGAGTGTCACGGCCCACTTCGTGGCGCTGGTCGACGCTCTGAGCGACCGGCAGCGCCGCCTTCTCGAGGTCGCGGCCCTGGACCCCGTGGCCGCCTTCGACCTACCCCTGGTCGCAGAGCTCGTCGGCCTCGGCAGGGCAGACCTCGATGACGAGCTGGGCGAACTGGTGGCGGCCGGTCTCGTGGTCGACTCCTCGCTCGGTCCGGCCTTTCGGCACGACCTCGTCCGCGACGCGGTGCTCGGCACACTCGAGGAGAAGGATCGTCAGGACCTGCACGACCGTGCCGCCACCGCGCTGCTGCGCCGCGGCACCCCCGAGACCGCACGCCTGGCGCGGCACCTGCGCGACGCCGGAGGTGCCCGTAGGTCGGAGGCGGCCGTGTTCACCGCATCCGAGGCAGGCGAGGCGTTGCTCCTCGGCGGCCACCTGCGCGCGGCCGAGCTGTTCGAGCGGGCCGCCGTCCTGGGTGAGGGGGACATCGGCCTCGCCCGGGACCGGGTCGTCTGGCGGTTGGAGGCCGGCCGGGCCCGCACCCTCGCGGGCGACCTCGAGGCGGCCCAGGCCCTCGCGACGCCGATCGCCCACGTGGCGCGAGCTCTCGCAGACCCGACGCTGCTGTCCCGGGCCGCCATCCTGGCGACCGGCCCTTGGCGGCCCTTCGGTGCCGAGCAGGACCGGGCCGCGCGGTTGACCCTGGAGGCTGCCGAGACGCCGCCCGCTCAGCTCGGTGATCGCGTCGCGTTGCTCGAGTCCCTCGTGCGCGCCACGATGGGGAGGGTCGACGCACGGCTGGACGCGGCTCTCGCCGAGGCGGCGTCGCAGTTCGTCACGGCCCTGGACGGACCGGTCTCCGAGACGAGGATGCTCGCCCTCCGGGGCCTGCACAGCCTCACCTGGCGGGCCGACACGGGCCCCGTCGAACGACTTCGGCTCAGCGGCCAGATGGTCGACCTCGCTCGCCGTCTCCACGAGCCTGAGCTCACCCTCACCGCACTGTGGACCCACACCAAGGACGCCCTGGACTCCGGGGACCTCGCGCTGTTCGCTCAGGCCCTCGCGGAGTACCGTCGCGACGCCGTTGCCAGTGGTTTCGCCCTGCACCAGTGGTGGTCGGCCACGATCGGTGCGACCGAGGCGACGCTCTTTCGCGATGACGCCGCCCTGAGGGCCGCGGACGCGGCAGCCGAACGGTCCGCGGCATACGTGGACCAGTCCCTGCTGGTGATGACCGCCGTCGAGCGTGCCTTCGCGACGGTGCTCGCCACGGACCTCGCGTCCGCCCCCCAACTGTTGGAGCACGCAGCGCCCGATGTCGCCCAGCAACCGGTGGTGCAGCTCGGGCTGATGGCCATCGACGGGCCCGTCGCGCCGGCGAGTGCCGGCCGGGTGGAGTACCTGTGGCAGTCCACGGCAGGCACCCCGCACCGGATCGCCGGTGCCTGCTTCGCCCTCTCCGCACTGCGACGGGTCGCTCGTGACGCCGACCGGGACCGTCTGGTCGCCGAGTTGCGCTCGTTCTGTGGGCCGTACTCCGGCGCTCTCGTCACGGTCAACGGAGGGGCTGTCTTCGGCCTTGTCGACGACCTGCTGGCACTGTCCTGCGCCATGATGGGCGATGTCACGGGTGAGCAGCGCCACGCTCGGTCGGCGGCCAGGGTCCGCCGAACGGCCCAGGTGCCGACAGCCCTCTCCGAGAGGATCTGAGATGACCGAACTTGGTAACTCACCGCGGGCACTCGGCTTGGCCGAGGTGCTCAACGCCGAGGGTGTCAAGGCCGACCGCCAGGAGCATTTCCAGCGTGCGCTCGACGAGGGCGGCGAGGATCTGAGGACCGTCGTCGAGCACCTCGTGGGTGAGCACCCGGGGCTGGACCACATCGGCCACTTCGCCGAGGTGCGGGCGGAGACCGTCCCGCTCCTGCTGGGCGCCGCGCGCGTCGTCGCGACCACCGGCATCGAGTTCGAACTGCGAATCAGCCACCCCGAGGCCGGCGGGCCGCTGGCGAGCGTCACGCTCGGTGACGACCGTGTCGTCGCCGAGGTCCGCGCGCTGGCCGACGACGAGTAGAGCCGCTCGTCCGGGACGGCAGCGCGTTGAGCTGCTGCCGCCCCGGACCCGGGTTCGTCATGCCTCTTGAACGCCGGGTAGCGGACGATGGTCGGCGCGGGGTCAGCGAACCCCACTGCCGTGACCCAGGCGATCCACCACCCGGCCGGTCCTCACAGGCACGGGATGGTCTCGCGGGCGACCAAGGCGTACGACGAGCCGTTCCACTTGAAGACGAAGGCCGTGAGCTCGGTGTTGCCGGTGTAGCCGTTCCATGCGGACCAGGACGTGCGGATGCCTGTCGTGTTGCTGCGGGTCCAGGTCACCAGGGGGCCGAGTGCGAGCCGGCCGTCGTCGGTGGACCGGTAGAGCCCGAGCCGGGTCTGGTAGGTGCCTGCCGACGGGACGTCGTACAGGATCGTGGCGTTGACCGACGTTCCGGAGGCGCCGTCGCTGCAGGGGTAGACGTTCCAGTGGATCCGGCCACCGTTGACGTCGGTGCCGATCGCCTGTGCCTGACCGGCGGCACCGAGCGACATGGCCGCGGCGAGGGCGAGGACGCCCGCCCCGAGGCGGGTCCTGGTCGAGCGGGCGAACGTGCGGGTCGTGTTCATGACGGCTGCTCCTTCGTGTCTCATCGGCGGGTCCGATGGCGTGGGACCACTGTCTTGACCAGCTGTAAACGACCCGTAAACGCGCCAGCCCGTCAGTCACGCGGAGACCCACAGGCTCAGGAGTCGCCCTTGACGCCGTCGTGCGGCAGGGGGTTGGAGCCGGCGGGGGTTGCCATCTGTCGCGCGAACGTGAAGGTGCCCTGCTCGTGGGGACCCGTTGTCCTGGGCGCACCCCGGTTAGGCTTGCGTCATGTCCGTCTCGCTCGGTATGCCGCCCCTGCCCCCGCCCGTCGTCGCCCCCCGTCGGGTCAGCCGCAAGATCCAGGTCGGCAAGGTCGCCGTCGGCGGTGACGCCCCGGTGTCCGTGCAGTCGATGACGACGACGCCGACCACCGACATCAACGCCACGCTCCAGCAGATCGCCGAGCTCACGGCCGCCGGGTGCGACATCGTGCGCGTGGCCTGCCCGAGTCAGGACGACGCCGAGGCGCTGCCCGCGATCGCGCGCAAGTCGCAGATCCCCGTCATCGCCGACATCCACTTCCAGCCCAAGTACGTCTACGCGGCCATCGACGCCGGCTGCGCAGCGGTGCGGGTCAACCCCGGCAACATCCGCCAGTTCGACGACCAGGTCAAGCAGATCGCCGCGGCGGCCAAGGACGCCGGTGTGTCGATCCGCATCGGGGTCAACGCCGGCTCGCTCGACCCGCGGCTGATGAAGAAGTACGGCAAGGCCACCCCCGAGGCGCTCGTCGAGTCTGCCGTCTGGGAGGCCAGCCTGTTCGAGGAGCACGACTTCCACGACTTCAAGATCTCGGTCAAGCACAACGACCCGGTCGTGATGATCAGGGCCTACCAGCTGCTGGCCGAGCGCGGCGACTGGCCGCTGCACCTCGGGGTCACCGAGGCCGGGCCGGCGTTCCAGGGCACCATCAAGTCGGCGACGGCCTTCGGGGCGCTGCTCTCGCAGGGCATCGGCGACACGATCCGCGTCTCCCTGTCGGCCCCGCCGGTCGAGGAGGTCAAGGTCGGCATCCAGATCCTCCAGTCGCTGAACCTGCGGCCACGCAAGCTCGAGATCGTGTCGTGCCCGTCGTGCGGCCGGGCCCAGGTCGACGTCTACAAGCTCGCGGATGCCGTGACGGCCGGGCTCGAGGGCATGACGGTGCCGCTGCGCGTGGCCGTCATGGGCTGCGTCGTCAACGGCCCCGGTGAGGCCCGCGAGGCCGACCTCGGCGTCGCCTCCGGCAACGGCAAGGGCCAGATCTTCGTCAAGGGCGAGGTCATCAAGACCGTTCCCGAGAGCCAGATCGTGGAGACCCTCATCGAGGAGGCCATGCGCCTGGCCGAGGAGATGGGCGAGCCGATGGACGAGGAGTCGGCGGGCGCGCCGTCGGTCACCGTCGGCTGACGCCACGCCGGGGC
>NZ_DAORSO010000002.1:50770-59508 GCF_035443565.1 Ornithinibacter sp.
ACGAGGAGTCGGCGGGCGCGCCGTCGGTCACCGTCGGCTGACGCCACGCCGGGGCGTCACCAGTCGGCCTCCTGGTGGCTCCCAGTCCGGGACCCCGGCACCCGGCGGTTGAGGGAGAACAGTCGCCCGAGCACCGGCATGAGCACGATGTTCATCCCGTGCAGGAGGCCGATGACGAGCAGGATGCCGCCCACCCGCGCTGCCGAGGACGCCAACTGCTGCGCCGTGACCAGTCCGGAGACCTCGTTGCCCCAGGATTCCTGCGGCGCGAAGCGCACCATGAACAGGATGTATGCCGCGAAGATCAGGTAGTACACGATGTCGGTCAGCACGATGTAGCTCTTGCCCGTCAGCGGGTTGTCGTGAAAGACATCAGCGGCATAGGCGCGGCCGAACCGCTTGATGAACGGCCCCAGCCACACCGCGATCGCGATGAGGACGAGGACGACTGCCACTTCGAGGATCCACCAGGGCATTTCGAGCACTCCGTTCCGGCGGGGGGTCAAGGTGAGGACTGCGGTGGACGCCACGGCCACGACGGCCACGGCGGCGGAAGCCGCGCGGATGCCGGCGCGTCGCCGCCGGCGGTCGGCGTCGATGCTCTCGACGACCCGGTCGAACAGGTCCGGGGAGGGGCTGGTCGGTGACTGGGTCAGGGCCTTGGTGATGCGGTCCTCGAGGTGGGTCATCGCTGGGCCTCCAAGGTGGTGCCGAGGGCCTCGAGCCCTCGGTGCAGGTGCGTCTTCACGGTGTTGACCGACAACCCGAGGGTCGCGGCGATGTCGGCGATCGGCAGGTCGTAGTAGTAGCGCAGGGTCACGCAGTCGCGCTGCCGGCGGGGCAGAGCCCGGAGGGCCTGGACCACGGCCGCCCGCTCGGCGTGCTCCTCAGCCGTCTCGGCCGCCGAGGGGGCATCGGGCTGGGCCGACAGCAGCGGTCTTGTCGTCGACGTAGAAGCGCGCGAGCCGGGTGAGTGAGGCTGCCTCGGCGTCGAACATGGCCGCGACGTCGACCGGCCCCGCGGACCCGTCCGTCAGGCCCGCGAGCCCGCCCATCAGGTCGTGCGAGGCGATCTCCATCACTCGGACAGACGAGTGAGACGGCACGCGGGGTGACACGTGAAGGTGCCGAACTTCCGGTGGATGTTTCGGCACCTCGGCGACCGGGGGGACGTCACCCGACGCGGCATCCGGAGCCGTCCTACGGGTGTCCGCACCTTTGCGGGCCCGACCGAAGGGGATCACCATGATCAGGACCTCCCGCCGCGCGTTCGCCGTGCCGGCAATTCTCGCGCTCACCGCCGGCGCATTGACAGCCCCAGCCTTGGCCGACCCGCGCGGGCCGCTGGTACGGGCAGGGGGCAGCCTGTCGGACCTGCAGGCGGCCGCCGGCCCCTTCGACGGGGCCCATGCCGTCGTGCAGATCGTCGCCTCGGCAGGCGGGTCGCACACCGTGCTGCGTGTGCGCGGCATCCACGGCGCCGACGGCCAGACCTTCGGCGCCCACCTGCACGCTGGCCCGTGCGTCGCCGGCGACGGGGCCGCGGCCCTCGGCCACTACAACACCGACGTCATCGCGGGCGACCCGACGCCCGAGATCAGCGAGGACACCGAAGTGTGGCTCGACTTCGCGGTCGACGACGGAGCCGGCACCGCGACGGCATCCGTGCCGTTCATCCCTCTCCCGGGCGACCGCTCGGTCGTCATCCACGCCTTGGCGACCGACCACCACACGGGGCTCGCCGGCGCTCGGCTCGCGTGCCTCCCGGTCCAGTGGTGACCCTGCGAGCGTCCGCCGTCGGGATGGTCGCAGGCTTCGTCTGGGGAGTCGTGGCGCGGGGGTTCATGCGGCTGATGACGGTGTCCCCGGAGTTCACCTGGTCGGGAACGCTGTACATCGTCGGCACGGCGTCCGTGGTCGGAGGGCTGGTTGCGGTCGTGCGGCAACAGCGGCTCAGTGGGCGCAGCCGGTGGTGGCGGTTGCTCGGACTGCCGTTCGTCCTGCTGTTCGCCGCGGCGGGGGTCCTGCTGGCGCCCGGCGTCGTCGGGGTGGTCATGCTGCTCGACCGCCGTCGGTGGCTGCGACTGCCCGGTGCGGCCCTCGTCGGGCTCACCCTGTGGGGCGTCGTCGTCGAGGACCTCGGGCTCTCGATGTCCGTGCGGCAGTGGCTGGGTGTGGCCGTGATGACCGGCTGCCTCGCGGTGATGGGGTGGGCGGCACGTGAGCTCGTTCGCCGCTGGCCGGTGGATGCCGCGCGGCGGCTCCCTCTCGACCCGTCCGCTACCAGCCCCACCCTCGTCGGCCAACCTTCCGGCCGATAAGCCGGTGGACGAGGCCACGTCGCGCCTACGCTGGCAGGGTGCTGCGCACGCGCTCCCCGATCAGGCCCCTCTCGCTCGCTGACCGCGACGACGCCCTGGACCTGTGTTCTCGCGACCTCCCGGGCAGTGTCTTCGTGGCGGCGCGCATCCTCGAGGGGGCCCGCACCGGGTCGCTGATGAGCGTGCTCGGACACCGCGTCGACGGTGAGCTCACCTCGCTGTGCTGGGCCAGCGCCAACGTCGTCCCGGTGGCCACCACCCCCGAGAGCCAGGCCCTGATCGCCGAGAGGGTCCGTCGCTGGAAGGGCCGCTGCGCGTCACTGTTCGGGCGCCGCGACGAGGTCGAGGGGCTCTGGTCGCACCTTGCGCCCCACTGGGGGCCCGCGCGAGCGATCCGAACCCGCCAGCCCCTGCTCGTCGCCGACCGACTGCCGTCGACGCTGGGGGTCCAGATCGACCAGCGGGTGCGCCCGGCGCGCGTGGACGAGGTCGACCTCGTCCTGCCGGCGGCCGAGCACATGTTCACCGCCGAGATCGGCTACCCGCCCTACCGGGGGAGCTCCCGGGGCTACCTGGCCTCGCTGGCGACCCTGGCCCAGCGCGGCCACACCTACGTCGTCATCGAGCACGGTGAGGTGGTCTTCAAGACGGACATCGGCAGCCTTGCGCTCGGCTGCGCCCAGCTCCAGGGCGTGTGGCTCGCGCCGCACCTGCGCGGCCAGGGCTTGGCGGCGCCGATGCTCGCGAGTGTCGTCGAGCAGGTCATGCTCGGTCCGGCGCCACTGGTCACGCTCTACGTCAACGACTTCAACACGGCCGCACGGGCGACGTATCGACGGCTCGGGTTCCGTGACGCGGGCGACTTCGCGACGGTGCTCCTGTAGGGGCCCGTGCCGGTAGTGGTTGGATGGGGTATGGCTCACGCAGCCCGCATCCGCCCCGTCGCCGCCCCGGTGCGCTGAGCCCGGCATGTCGACCCTGGACTGGAAGCCTCTCACCGAGGGTGACCTTCCTGCCCTGACCCACTTGGCCCAGTGCTGCCTCGAGCGTGACGGTGGCCTGCCGCTGCTGGCGACCGAGCCGATGCTGCGCCAGCTCTTCCTCTCCGGGCACTCTGTCGGCGGGCGCGATGAGACGGGTGAGCTGATCGCGGCGGCCGGAGCCTTCCTCGACGCGTCGGCGACCCGCTCGGTCACGGCGCTGGTCCACCCGTCGGTGCGCTCGCAGGGGATCGGCGAGCAGCTGCTGAAGTGGTGGCTCGCCCAGGCCGGGGGAGGGCCGATGCGCGTCGTCGCCGAGACCGCGTCACCAGAGTCCGACGCCTTCGCGGCACGCCTCGGCCTCGAGCGCACGTTCGCCGAGCACGTGATGCGTCGCCCGCTCGTCGAGGTCCCGCGCATCGTGCGGCCCGCGGAGGTGCACACCTACCCGTGGACCGCGGACACCCAGTACCTCTTCCACGCCGCCTACTCGCGGTCGTTCGCGAACCGCCCGGGCTTCCCTGACACCCCGTTCGCTGAGTGGGTCAGGTCGGTCGAGGAGGACGAGGGTTTCCACCCCGACCTCTCGCGGGTGGCGCTCGACGAGGACGGACACGTGGCGGGGTTCGTGACGATCTCCGACAACTGGATCGATCAGGTCGGGGTGGTGCCCGAGTGGCGGGGCCAGCGGCTCGGTGCGCACCTCGTCGTCCGGTCGCTGCGGACGTTGCGCAAGGCCGGCTACGAGCAGGCCTGGCTCGCGGTGAACGTCGACAACCCGAGTGCCCGCGCGCTGTACCGCTCGCTGGGCTTCCTGGACTCGGGTGTGCGGGCGCGCTACCAGCAGGTGGGGCCCATCCAGGGCAAGGATGTCCCGAGCGACATACCCTAGGGGGTATGCTGGGCTCATGTCTCCCGTGGTGTTGCTGCTCGCCGTGCTCGTCGGGATGGCCCTGGGCCTGCTCGGGGGTGGCGGCTCGATCCTGACCGTGCCCCTGCTGGTGTACATCGCTGGGCTCGACGCGAAGGAGGCGATCGCGACGTCGCTGCTCGTCGTGGGGGTGACCAGCCTCGCGGCTCTCGTGCCGCACGCCCGCGCAGGACGGGTGCGCTGGCGGACCGGCGCGATCTTCGGTGCCGCGGCGATGGCAGGGGCCTACGCGGGTGGAAGGATCGCCGAGTTCATCCCCGGCACGGTCCTGCTCGTGGCCTTCGCGCTCATGATGGTCGCGACGGCGGTCGCCATGATCAGGGGCCGGGCCAGGCAGGATGCCGCTGGGCCGGGCTCGGGGTCGGCTGCCGGTGACGCTGGCGGCAGCGCCTCGGTGCGCGAGCTGCCCGTCAAGCTCGTGCTGCTCGAGGGGGTGGTGGTCGGCCTCGTCACCGGTCTCGTCGGCGCTGGCGGTGGGTTCCTCGTGGTCCCCGCCCTCGTGCTCCTCGGTGGGCTGCCCATGCCGGTGGCCGTCGGCACCTCGCTGCTCGTCATCGCGATGAAGTCGTTCGCGGGCCTCGCCGGCTACCTGTCGTCGGTGTCGATCGACTGGGGGCTCGCGGCCGCCGTGACCGCGATGGCCGTGCTCGGCAGCATCGGCGGTGCGCTCCTGTCGGGCCGGGTGCCGCAGGACCGGCTGCGTCAGGGCTTCGGCTGGTTCGTCCTCGTCATGGGGGTTCTGGTCCTCGGCCAGAGCGCCCTCACCGCCTGACCCCTCCAGTCGAGAGTAGGCGAATCGCCGTCTGCATCCGCGGCGAGACGGCGATTCGCTTACTCTCGACCGGGGGTGGGGCGCGGAGGTGCGCGTCAACCGAGGCGGCGCGCACGGCATCCGCTGACGTCGTTATCCTTGGCAGGTTGCCCGACCGACCCGACCGCACCGAGGAGCCCTCCCGTGGCCATGCGCATGTCGTCCCTGTTCCTGCGAACCCTTCGCGAGAACCCGGCGGACGCCGAGGTCCCGAGCCACCAGCTGCTCGTGCGGGCCGGCTACATCCGGCGCGTCAGCCCCGGTGTCTACACCTGGCTGCCGCTCGGCCTGAAGGTGCTGCGCAAGGTCGAGACGATCGTGCGCGAGGAGATGGACGCCATCGGCAGCCAGGAGCTGCTCTTCCCGGCGCTGCTGCCGCGTGAGCCCTATGAGGCCAGTGGGCGCTGGACCGAGTACGGCGAGAACGTCTTCCGGCTCGTGGACCGCAAGGGGGCCGACCACCTGCTCGGCCCCACCCACGAGGAGATGTTCACCCTCACCGTCAAGGACCTGTACAGCTCGTACAAGGACCTGCCCCTGTCGATCTACCAGATCCAGACCAAGTACCGCGACGAGGCCCGCCCGCGCGCCGGCATCCTGCGTGGCCGCGAGTTCGTCATGAAGGACTCCTACTCCTTCGACATCGACGGCGCCGGGCTCGACAAGAGCTACCAGCTGCACCGCGACGCCTACGTGCGCATCTTCGACCGGCTCGGCTTCCACTACGTCATCGTCCAGGCGATGGCCGGGGCCATGGGCGGCTCGAAGTCCGAGGAGTTCCTCGCCACCGCCGAGAACGGCGAGGACACCTACGTGCGGTGCGTGAACTGCGGGTACGCCGCGAACGTCGAGGCCGTGCGCGTCCCGACGCCGGATGCCGTGGACGTCACCTCCCTGCCCGCCGCGCACGTCGAGGACACCCCCGACACCCCGACCATCGACACGTTGGTCGCTGCCGCCAACGCCGACCACCCCCGGGCGGATGGGCGGGCCTGGACCGCTGCCGACACGCTGAAGAACGTCGTCGTCATGCTCGTGCTGCCCGACGGCACCCGCGAGCCGCTGGCCATCGGAGTGCCCGGCGACCGCGAGGTCGACGAGAAGCGCCTCGGTGCCCAGGTCGAGCCCGCCCGCGTCGAGGCGTTCGAGGAGAAGGACTTCGCGAACTACCCGACGCTGGCCAAGGGCTACATCGGCCCCGGCGCGCTGGGTCTGGAGAAGTCGACCGGCATCCGGTACCTGCTCGACCCCCGCGTCGCCGACGGCACCGCGTGGATCACGGGCGCCGACATCTCTGGCAAGCACGTCTTCGACCTCGTGAAGGGCCGTGACTTCGAGGGCGACGGCACCATCGAGGCGGCCGAGGTGCGCGACGGCGACGCCTGCCCGTCGTGCGGTCACGGGCTCGAGAGCGCCCGCGGCATCGAGATGGGGCACATCTTCCAGCTCGGCACGAAGTACGCCGAGGCGCTCGACCTCAAGGTGCTCGACGAGAACGGCAAGCTGCGCACCGTGACGATGGGCTCGTACGGCGTCGGTGTCTCGCGGGCCGTGGCCTGTGTCGCCGAGGGCAACCACGACGAGCTCGGCCTCATCTGGCCCCGCGCTCTCGCCCCGGCCGATGTGCACGTCGTCGTCACCGGCAAGGACGAGACCGTCGCGACCTACGGCGAAGAGCTCACTCGTGCGCTCGAGGCGCGCGGTGTGGCGGTGCTGCTCGACGACCGCCGCCAGGCCAGCCCGGGTGTGAAGTTCAAGGATGCCGAGCTCATCGGGGTCCCGACCATCGTCGTCATCGGGCGTGGGCTGGCGCAGGGCGTCATCGAGGTCAAGGACCGGCGCACCGGGGAGCGGCGCGAGGTCGCGGTCGACGCAGCGGTGCAGGAGATCCTCGCGGAGATCGGGCAGGCATGAGCCACCCGGTCGACGCGGTCGTCTTCGACTGGGGCGGCACGCTGACCCCGTGGCACGAGGTTGACCTGCCCGAGCAGTGGCGGGTCTTCGCGCGGGAGGTCCACGGCATCCCCGTTGACTCCCCGGACGTCTCGCAGGCCGATCTTGACGAGGCGCACCGGCTCGCCGACCGCATCCTCGAGGTCGAGAGCGCTGCCTGGACGAGGGGTCGCGACGAGCACACGTCGGCCGCGCTGGCAGACATCCTCGAGGCTGCTGGGATCGATGCCGCGCACGACCGGCACCACCTGGCGCTCGCGGCCTACCGCGGCTTCTGGGAGCCGCACACCCACACCGACCCGCAGGTGCGGCCGCTGTGGGAGGGGCTGCGCGCTCGGGGGATCAAGGTGGGGGTGCTCTCGAACACCATCTGGTCGCGCGAGTACCACCAGGGCATCTTCGAGCGTGACGGGGTGCTCGACCTGGTCGACGCAGACCTGTACTCCAGCGAGCTCGACCACGTGAAGCCGCACCCGGAGGCGTTCCGCGCGATCTGCCGCGAGCTCGACGTCGACCCGCGACGGTCGGTCTACGTGGGGGATCGCATCTTCGAGGACGTGCACGGCCCGCAGCAGGTCGGCATGCGAGCGATCTGGATCCCGCACTCCGACATCCCCGCCAACCAGCGGGTCGAGGTCACGGCCGTGCCCGACGGCCGGGCCCACGAGCTGCTCGACGTGCTCGCCCTGGTCGACGCCTGGACGGCCGCGTGACCCGCCCGTGAGCGACCCGGGGGTCGAGGTCATCGCGCTGCTCGGCCTCGCGGGCTTTCTGGCCGGGTGGATCGACGCGGTCGTCGGTGGGGGTGGGCTCGTGCAGCTTCCCGCGCTGCTGCTCGGGGTGCCCGGGGCCACGCCGGCGCAGATCCTCGCGACGAACAAGTTCGGCTCGATCTGGGGCACCGCCACGTCGTCGGTGACGTACTACCGCCGGGTCAAGCCCGACCTTCGCACCGCCCTGCCGATGGCCGGCGTGGCCTATGTCGGCGCGGTGGTCGGAGCCCTCATCGGGTTGCACATCCCCAAGGCGGCGTTCTACCCGATCATCCTCGTGCTCCTCATCGCGGTCGGTGCCTACACCCTGTTCAAGCCGTCGCTGGGAGAGTCGACGGCGCTGCGCTTCAGTGGGCGTCGGCACACCGTCTTCGCGATGCTCACCGGCTTCGTCATCGGCGTGTACGACGGCGCGCTCGGCCCGGGGACTGGCTCGTTCATGGTGTTCGCCCTCGTCGGGCTCATGGGCTACGCCTTCCTCGAGGCCAGCGCCAAGGCCAAGATCGCCAACTTCGCGACCAACCTCGGGGCCCTGACCGTCTTCATCCCGGGCGGCCACGTCATGTGGGTGGTCGGTGGCGTGATGGCCGTGGCCAACCTGCTCGGCGGGTACGTCGGGGCCCGAACCGCGGTGGCGAAGGGTAGCGGCTTCGTGCGCGTCGTGTTCATCATCGTCGTCGGGGCGTTCATCATCCGCATCGCCGGAGACCTCCTCGGCGCCTGGTGAGGCGACTCGGATGCCGGCCACCCGGCATCCGAGTTTCTCCGTCATCACAGTGATGGCGGGGTTGATGCAGACGGGCGGAGAAATTTCTCCGCCACCGGCAAACTTCTCCGTCATCCCAGTGACGGCGGAGAAGTTCTGGCCGCTCGGTTGCCCGGGTTCCCTTCCTGGTCAGGGTCAGGGGGTGGTGAGCCAGAGGACGGCGAAGGGCGGCAGCCACACGTTGCCGTCCCCACCCCACGGCA
>NZ_DAORSO010000002.1:59608-72327 GCF_035443565.1 Ornithinibacter sp.
AGCCAGAGGACGGCGAAGGGCGGCAGCCACACGTTGCCGTCCCCACCCCACGGCAAGGCATCACCGGTGATCCGGTCGACGGCATCCGCCACACCGAGCTCGTTGACCCGCCACCCCGGCCACATCCGCCACTGCGGCGTCACGTTGTAGACCCCGACGAACCGCCCGACCGGGTGCTCACGCACGGTCACCAGCACACCGGGGTCATCGACCGGCCCGATCTGCGTCTCGACCGACCCGTGCAGGTGCACCAACGAGCCGCGGGTCCGCACGAGCTCGACGAGGTCGCCGAACACGCGCCCCGCCGTGGTCGTCCGGTCGTGGCGGTGCTCGGCACGCTCCCAGTCCAGGCGCGGCCGGTGCGCCCACCGGTTGTCGTCACCGTGCCCGGGCTCGAGCGCCCAGCGCGGGTCGTTCGGCTGCCCGAGCTCGTCACCGCTCCAGATCACCGGGATGCCGCCCCAGCCGAGCACCATCGCATTGGCCAGGCGCAGGGCCGCCGCCGCGGACTCGACCTCAGCCGCAGAACCGGCCGACTGGAGTCCGATGAGGGATGCCGCGGTGCCACTCGTGCGCCCGTCGTCGGTCTCGGGGTTGTACTGGAAGACCAGCCCCCGAGCCGGTGAGCCGAAGTGGTCGCCGGCGTACCAGTGCCAGAGGAAGCTTCGGTGCGCGTGCCCGCTCAGGCCGACGGCACCGGCATCCTCGTCCATGATCGCCCAGCCGATGTCGTCGTGGCAGCGCAGGTAGGTCAGCCACGTCGCCGTCGTGGGCTTGGGCGGCAGCGAGCCGAGCGCGTGCGCCGCCAGCCGCACGTCCTGCGAGGCGAGCATCGACCAGACGTGCACCATGAGGCTGTTGTGGTAGGCGAGGTCGCTGACCTTGCCGCTGTAGGCGCCGGTGCCGAGGTAGGGCAGCAGCTTGGTCGGGGCCACGATCGCCTCGGCCTTGAACGCGACCGCGGGGCACGCGATCCGGGTCACGGCCCGCAGCACCTGGGTGAGGGCGTGCACCTCGGGCTCGCCCTGGCAGTCGGTGCCGAGGCGCTTCCACAGGAAGGCGATGGCATCCAGGCGCAGCACGTCGACGCCGCGGTTGGCCAGGTCGAGGATGATCGACGCGTACTCGCGCAGCACCGCGGGGTTGCTCCAGTTGACGTCCCACTGGAACTCGTTGAACGTCGTCCACACCCAGCCCTGCAGGTCCTCGTCCCAGGTGAAGTTGCCGGGGGCGAAGTCGGGGAAGACCTCGGGCAGGGTCGCCTCGTACGCGTCGGGCATGTCGCGGTCGGGGAAGACGTGGAAGTACTCGCGGTACGTCGGGTCACCGGCGCGCGCCTTGACGGCCCACTCGTGCTCACGGGCGACGTGGTTGAGCACGAGGTCGAGCACCAGGCTCATCCCGGCGTCGTGCAGCCGGGCCGCGAGGTGCTCGAGGTCGTCCATCGAGCCCAGGTCGGCGCGCACCGACCGGTAGTCGGCCACGGCATACCCGCCGTCGCTGTCGCCCTCGCGCGGGCGCAGCAGCGGCATGAGGTGCAGGTAGCGCACCCCGAGCTCGTCGAGGTAGGGCAGGTGGTCGGCCACTCCACGCAGGTCACCGGCGAAGCGTTCGGTGTACGCCGCGTAGCCGACCATCGACGGGTCCTGGAGCCAGTCGGGGCGCAGCATGCGCTCGAGGTCACGCACGTGCAGGCGGTCCGAGCGGGCGGCGAAGGCAGCCCCCGCGAGCTCGACCAGGTCGGCACCGAGCGCCCCGGCCCGCTCGTCGCCGTAGGCCATCCGCAGGCCGTTGACCAGGTCGGGCCACCAGCGGGCGACGCGGGCGCGGAACATCACCTCCCGGTCGGGTGAGACCCCGGCAGGAAGGGAGGTTGGGGGAGGGGACGCGGCAGACGTCGCGGCAAGGGGCGGGGGCACGGCAGCGCTCACCCGGGCATTCTTGCCGATGGCGGGGCAGACGTCTGCGTGCGTCCGGCATGTTGGTTGCCCAGACCGCCACAGTGCCGGACGTCCCGGCGGGTGATCCTGTCGTGTCCCGTTGTGTCCGGCATGTTGGTTGCCCAGGCCGCCACAGTGCCGGACACAAGCGACAGGGCAGGCCCAGACCAACCACAGGGGACGCACAGGTTGCGCCGTGACGGTGGTCGCATGAGCTCGAGCACCGTCACCACCTCCCGGATGCCGTCCGCGCACGTTCGTGGCGCGTCACACCTCTCGCGTCCCACGGGACCGACGCGGCGCCGCCGCCTCGGGCCGGTGCCTCGCCGGTGGCGCGACCTCAGCGCCGCGCTCGGCTGGGGCGTGGTGCTCTTCACCATCGCCCTGTGGGTGGGCGGCGGCGGCATCCAGGACCTCGGCACCACCGCGGGGTTCCTCACCTCGACGGGTCGGCTCACCGGTCTCGTCGCCTCGGCGCTCCTGCTGCTCCAGGTGGGGCTGATGGCCCGCATCCCGTGGGTCGAGCAGGCCTGGGGCCAGGACGAGCTGACCCGTGTCCACCGCCTCGTCGGGTTCACCTCGTTCACCCTCATGCTCGCCCACATCGCGCTCATCACCCTCGGGTACGCCGCCTCGACCGACGCTGGCGTGTGGGGCACCCTCGTCGACTTCGTCGTCACCTATCCGGGGATGCTGCTGGCGGTCGCCGGGACGCTCGCGCTCGTCATGGTCGTGGTCACGTCGGTGAAGAAGGCCCGGGCGCGACTGCGCTACGAGTCCTGGCACCTGATCCACCTCTACGCCTACCTCGGGGCGGGGCTGGCCCTGCCGCACCAGCTGTGGACGGGCGCGGAGTTCCTCTCCTCGACGCTCGCCACGGTCTTCTGGTGGGGGCTGTGGGCCAGCACCGCCGGCGCCGTGATCATCTTCCGGGTGCTGCTGCCGCTCTGGCGCTCATTCGCCGGGTCGTTGCGCGTCGTGGACGTTCGCGCCGAGGGTCCGGATGCCACCACCGTGACCGTCGCCGGCCGCTCGGTCCGTCGGATGCCGGTGCGCGCCGGGCAGTTCTTCCAGTGGCGCTTCCTCGACGGGCCGGGCTGGTCGCGGGCCAACCCCTACTCGATCTCCGCGGCACCGGACGGCGCCACCCTGCGCTTCACCGCAGCCCACGTCGGTGACGGCTCCCGTCGCCTGGCCACCCTTCGTCCGGGCACGAGGGTCATGGTCGAGGGGCCCTACGGGCGCCTGCACGACGGGGTCCGCACCCAGCGCAAGGTCCTGCTCATGGGCAGTGGCATCGGCATCACGCCGCTGCGCGCCATCCTCGAGGACCTGCCCCAGGGCCCGGGTGACGTCACCGTCGTGCACCGGGTGCGCAGTCGCAGCGAGGCCGTGCTCGCCGACGAACTGGCTGACCTGGCCGCCGCGCGGGGTGCCCGCTACCTCCTGATCGAAGGCCCCCGGATCACCAGCCGCGCGAGCTGGCTACCGGAGCAGGCCCGGGACCTCAGCGATGACCAGGCCCTGCGCGAGATCGTGCCCGACATCGCTGACCACGACGTGTACCTGTGCGGTGCCGACGGCTGGATGACGGCTGCGCGGGCCGCGGCCCTGGCCGCCGGAGTTCCCGCCGGGCGCGTGCACCTCGAGCGCTTCACCTCCTGATCCACCCGACCCGAGAAGGGACGCACCCATGCGCCGCATCACCCTCTGGCTGCTCAGCACGATCTCGACCCTCGTCCTGCTGTTCAGCTACAGCACGTCGACCAGTGCCTCCGCCTCGGTGGCGGCGAGCGTGGTCGCCGAGGCAGACACGGGATCGAGCACCGACTCCAGCTCCTCGACCGACTCGGGGTCGAGCACCGACTCCGGCTCCTCGACGGGCTCGGGCTCCACGACTGGCTCGGGGACGAGCACCGACTCCAGCACCGAGTCGGGTTCGCAGTCCTCTTCGGCAGCGCAGACCGTCCTCGGCGACGCGATCATGACCAGGTACGGCAACGTCCAGGTCCAGATCACCGTCGCCAACGGGGCGATCACGGCATCCGAGGTCACCCAGGTGCCCTGGAGCAACGGCAAGGACCAGCAGATCAACGGCCGCGCCGTGCCGGTGCTCAACGCCGAGGTCGTCGACGCGCAGAGTGCCGGCATCGACATGGTCTCGGGGGCGACGTACACCTCCGAGGCGTACATCCGGTCGCTGCAGTCGGCCATCGACCAGGCGAACCTGTGACCACGGCGCTGACCACCACGGTCGCCGCGCCGCGTTCCCCGGTGCTCGCGCGCCGCGCGTTCGTCGACCAGGTCATGGGGATGCCGGTGAGCGTGCACGTTCGCGCGGTCGACACCTCGCGCAGCGACGTCGAGGCTGCCGCCGCGCGGGTCTTCGCCCACCTCCACCGGGTCGACGCGGTGCTCAGCACGTGGCGTGCCGACAGCGACCTGTTGCGCGTTCAGCACGGTGAGGTCGACGGGGTCGACGAGGTGCACCCGTGGCTCGCCGACGTCACCGACCTCTGTCTCGAGGCCGAGGACCGCACCGACGGGCTCTTTCGCGCCTGGCGTCGGCGGCCCGGTGGACGGCTCAGCTTCGACCCCACGGGCCTGGTCAAGGGCTGGGCGGTGGCCGCGGCCGCCGAGCACCTGCGGATCGTCCCCGAGATCGCCTACAGCATCGGGGCCGGGGGAGACGTCGTGGTCGGGACGGGCACCGGGGTCGACGAGGCCCCACCGTGGCGCATCGGCATCGAGGACCCCCGGCAGCGGGGCGGGCTCGCGCGAGTGGTCACGGTGACCCGTGGTGCGGTCGCCACGTCGGGCGCCGCCATCCGTGGCGGGCACGTCGTCGACCCGCGGACCGGTCAGGGCATCGTGCGCCCCGGGTCGGCCACCGTGGTCGGCCCCGACCTGATGTGGGCCGACGTGTGGGCGACCGCCGCCTGGGTCGACCCGGAGCGGGCCCGCGCCCTCATCGAGCAGCGCGACCCCGCCTACGGGCTCATCGTGATCTGAGCGCCGCGCCGAGGGCCTCGGTATCGGTGACCGGGCGATCGCAGACGAAGCCCCGACACACGTAGGCGGCCGGGCCGTCGTCGACGAGGGGCCGGTCGGCGAGGAGCGCGCGGCCGGGGGCGTCCGGCATCCCGTGCATGACGACGAGGCCGGGGGAGGTGCTGGCGCGCGCCGTCCGCAGCAGCGCCTGCGCCGCGGGGCCCTCGCCGACGACCGCGACCTGGAGCGGACCGGCAGCGCTCGCCTCGGCGACCGCCAGCGCCCAGCCGGCGAAGCGCGGGTCCTGCGCGGCGACCGGGCCGCAGGCGTCGAGCGCGGCCCGCGACGCCTGCAGGTGCGCGGCGGACCCGGTGAGCGCGCCATGGGTGAGCAGCGCGCCGGCCAGGGCTGACGCCCCGCTCGGTTCGGCGTTGTCGGAGCGGTTCGCCGGCCGGGAGAACAGGGCGGGCGCGTCGTGGGCGGTGTCGTGCACGGTGCCGTCCGCGTCGACGAAGCGATCAAGGGCACGGTCGAGCAGGGATGCCGCCGCCTCGCCCCAGCGTGGCTCTCCCGTCGCCTGGTGGAGGGCGAGCAGGCCCTCGGCGAGGTTGGCGTGGTCGTCCAGGACTGCCGGGGCCGGGCCGGTACGGCCGGCGCGCGAGGTGCGCCGCAGCATCCGGTCGCCGTCGTCCGCACTGTCGGATGCCGGGACGTCGTGGGTGTCGAGGACGTGGGCGGCGGCAACCTCGGCCGCCGTGACGAGGTCCGGACGGTCGAGCAGGACACCAGCATCGGCCAGGGCCGCGATGGCCAGGCCGTTCCAGGCCGTCACCACCTTGTCGTCCCGGCTCGGCTGCGGGCGGGTGGCGCGCGCGGCCAGCAGCCGGGCCCGCACCCGTGCCCACCACGGGAGGTCGTCGGGGTCCTGGCGCAGCTGCAAGGTGGAGGCGCCGGCCTCGAAGGTCCCGCTCGCGGTGACGCCGAGGAGGCGGGCCGCGCGCTCTGCGTCGTCGGGTCCGAGCACCTCGACGAGCTGCGCCGGGGTCCACGCGTAGGTCAGACCTTCGTGCGAGTGGCCGTCGACGACGGTGTCGGCGTCGAGGGCCGAGGCGAACGCGCCCTGATCGGTGCGCAGGTCCCGCAGCAGGAAGTCCGCGGTCTCGTGGGCCACCCGCAGGGCGAGGTCGTCGCCGGTCGCGCGCCACAGGTGGGCGTAGACGCGCAGCAGCAGGGCGTTGTCGTAGAGCATCTTCTCGAAGTGCGGCACCACCCAGTCGGCGTCGACGGAGTACCGCGCGAAGCCGCCCCCGAGCTGGTCGTAGAGGCCTCCGCGGGCCATGGCGTGCGCCGTGCCGGTGACCATCGCGAGGGCGTCGGCCGACCCCGTGCGGGCGTGGTGGCGCAGGAGGAACTCCAGCACCATCGACGGTGGGAACTTCGGCGCGCCGCCGAACCCACCTCGGGCCTCGTCGTAGGTCGAGCGCAGCCGCCGCACGGCCGTGTCGCAGACGTCGGGGTCGATGACCGTCGGGGCCGGCGGGCCGGTGAGCTCACGCAGTCGCTCGGCCACGGTCGCCCCGGAGCTCAGCACGCGCTCGCGGTCGGTCTCCCACGCATGGGCGGCGCCGTCCAGGAGCTGGAGGAACTGGGCCCTCGGCAGGTAGGTGCCCGCGAAGAAGGGGTCACCCGACGGGGTGAGCAGGCAGGTCATCGGCCAGCCGCCGTGCCCGGTGAGGGCGGTCGTGGCCGACATGTACACGGCGTCGACGTCGGGGCGCTCCTCGCGGTCGACCTTCACGGCGACGAAGCGCCCGTTGACGGCGGCGGCGACCTGCTCGTCCTCGAACGACTCGTGGGCCATGACGTGGCACCAGTGGCAGGCCGCGTAGCCCACCGAGAGCAGGATCGGCACGTCGCGACGCTCGGCCTCTGCGAAGGCGTCGTCGCCCCACTCCCACCAGTCGACGGGGTTGTCGGCGTGCTGGAGGAGGTAGGGGCTGAGTGAGTGTGCGAGCCGGTTCGCCATCTCCCCACCGTATGCCGCGAGGTGGCCCCGCGGGGTCGAGGTGCTACCGCCCGCAGATCCGTGCACCTGCGATTCGACCCGGCGTCGACTCGACCAGCCTCGGCTGCCGCCCCAGTGGAGCGGCGGCTACTCGTCGAGTGCCTTGGTGAGGGCCACGTGCAGGCTCACGTCGGCAGCGTCGCCGGTCTCGCTGACCCAGCTGACCTCGACCCCGGCCCTCAGCAGCGTCCACGCGAAGGCGTCGTCGAGGTCGATTCCGGCGGCCTCGGCAGCCACCGACACCCGGTGCCGCACCGACCAGCGGAAGGCAGCCCCCGTCCCGAGCTCGTCAACGCGGTTGTGCAGCAGCGGGAACAGGTCGAACGCAGGGTGACCCGCGACCGGCTTCGGGTCGATCGCCGTCCAGCCCTGCGACCCCATGAGCACGTTCTCGAAGTGCAGGTCGGTGTGCAGCAGCACCTCGGGCACCTCACCGGAGAGCAGTTCACGAGCAAGCCCGACCGTGCGCGTGACGACCCGACGGGGCACGGCGGCCCGCCCCGGCATCCGCTCCAGGTGTGGTGCGAGGTACTCCGGGAGCCGGGGGAACTGCGGCGGCGCGGGCACCTGGAGCTGGCGGAGCAACCCGCCGACCACCTCGCACGCCTCGTCGACCCACACCTCGCTCAGGTCGCGGTCGGCGTCGAGACGCTCGAGCAGCAGCACCCCGTCCGTCGGCAGCGCGGCGACGAGCCGTACCGCCCCCGACCCCGCCCACGTCCGCAACGCCAGGGCCTCGTGAGTGCCCTCGGGATGCGGCCAGGTCACCTTGAGCGCGAGCGCCTCGCCGTCGCGGCGCACCGGGACGACCACCGCGGTCCATCCGGTGCGCGGCTCACCGTCGACGACCAGACCCCACCGCTGCAGCGCCTCGTCGATGAGGCGGGGGACGGTCGCCAGCCACGCTGCACCCGTCGGCCCTGCGTCGGCGGGGTAGCCCTCGACACGAGCGACCCAAGCGGCTGGCAGCACCACCCGGCTCACGAGGTGCTCACGAGCGGGTCACGTGAGGCCGGGGAAGGGTGCCAGGGCGACACCCCAGCGGTTCGCCTGCACCTCGACGGCGCCGAGCCACCTGGTCGCAGCAGCAAGTCCCGCACCGGCCGCATCTCCCGGCGCCGCGCCACCGGCCAAGTCCCCAGCGGTACCCGCATCGACTCCCGACACCGCAGCCGCTCCCGGCGTTGCACCGGTTGCCGCCAGCGCCGCGAGGTGCTCGCCGTACCCCGAGCGCAACGCGAGCATCGCCTCGCGAGCCAGCCGAGCGGCATCGGCCGTCGTCGTCACGGGGAAGGGGAGCGGCTGACCGAGCGTGCTTCCGAGGCTCGCCCCGCCGGCCACCTGGTCAGCGCGCACCGAGCGAAGCACCCGCAGGGTGGTGTCTGCCCGGCTCCTGACCCGCCCGGACGTCCGGGCACTGACCACCTCGAACAGGTAGATCGCCGCGCTCGTGCTCGCGGCCATCGCCTCGACCGCGTCACCCGCGACAGCAGCCCCGGCGACCGTCGGGGCCGTGCCGGACAGCAGGGTCGCTGCCGCGAAGCGCTGCGCGTGCAGCGAGGCCAGCGTGGCGAGGAGGTCGGGCTCGGCGCCGGCGAACTCGGCGGCACGCACCGCCGACTCACCTTCGGCGGCCGCGAGGCCCTCGACCGTGGATGCCGTCGGGCTGGCTGACGGCGCAGGGGTGCCGGTCGCGCTCGTGGCCGGGGCGGGGGATCCACTCGGTGACTCGGAGGATGCGCTCGGGGACGCAGCGGGCCCGTCGACGAGCGACAGCGGGACCTGCCCCCGCAGCAGCGTCGTGCGCAACACCGTGTGCTGGCGCCGGTGGATGGTCGCGAGGCTGGCGGCCAGCGCCCCCGGGACGGTGCCCGCGAGGACGGCCAGGGCGAGGGTCCCGACCGTGAGGGCGACGAGCTCGCTCTCCAGGGGGATCGGTGTGCGCCTCGGGACGAGTGGCACGCGTGGGGCGTCGTCCTCGAGCCGGATGCCGCACGCCGCGCTCGGGAGGGCGAGCGCGCCCAGAGAGGCCGCGAGGAGAACCCTTCTGGAGACCCCCGGACGTGCCGCCTCACCCATGCGCGCATCATCGCACGGGCCGGAGCAGCACCTGATCTGGCCTACAGTGGTGGGCGGCGGCGACCCGCCGACGGCTAACTTCACAGAGAGGACGGGCAGCACGATGACCACTGCAGACGGCATCCGCCCGACCGTGCAGGACGCGGTGGAGGGCATCGGCCTCGTTCTCGAGGACGTCGCCGTGACCCCCGCGGGCCGGCGCCGCGTCGTCAAGGTCCTCGTCGACCGCGACCCGGGCCCGCAGGACGTCGCCGACGAGCCGACCGATCCCCTCACCCTCGACGAGGTCGCCGACGCCACGCGCGCGGTCAGCGACGCCCTCGACGCGAGCGACCTCATGGGTGAGCAGCCCTACACCCTCGAGGTCTCCTCACCCGGCGTCGGTCGCCCGCTGACCCTTCCTCGCCACTTCCGCCGCAACGTCGGCCGCCTCGTCACCGCCACCCACGACGGACACGAGGTCACCGGCCGCGTGCTGCGTGCCAGCGGCACCGACGTGACGCTCGACATCCCCCCCACCCGCTCGACCCCCTCGCGCACCGAGACCTTGGCGTATGCCGGTCTCGAACGTGCCGTGGTGCAGGTCGAGTTCGCCCGACCGGACGACAAGGACACCTGACATGGACATCGACCTGACCGCACTGCGCGCGCTCGAGCGCGAGCGAGGCATCTCCATGGATGTCCTCATCCAGGCGATCGAGCAGGCGATCACGCTCGCCTACCAGCGCACCGAGGGTCACTACCGGGTCTCGCGCGCCGAGCTCGACCGCAAGACCGGGCACGTCGTCATCTGGGCGCGTGAGGAGCTCGAGGTCCCCGCGGAGGAGGGCGCGGTCGACGACGAGGGCAACCCCGCGCGCCCCCGCCGTGAGCTCGGTCCCGAGTTCGACGACACGCCGAGCGGCTTCGGCCGGGTCGCCGCCGCGACCGCCCGCCAGGTCATCGTGCAGCGGCTGCGCGACATCGAGGACGACGCCATCCTCGGCGACTTCAAGGGCCGCGAGGGCGAGCTCGTCGCCGGCGTCATCCAGCAGAGCCCGGTGCCGCGCCACGTGACCGTCGACTTCGGCACGGTCGAGGGCATCCTGCCCCTCGCCGAGCAGGTGCCGGGGGAGAAGTACGTCCACGGGCAGCGACTGCGCTGCTACGTCACCTCGGTCAAGCGCGGCATGCGCGGCCCGCAGATCGAGCTCTCGCGCACCCACCCGAACCTCGTGCGCAAGCTGTTCGCCCTCGAGGTGCCCGAGATCGCCGACGGCAGCGTCACGATCGAGGCCCTCGCGCGCGAGGCCGGGCACCGCACCAAGCTGGCCGTCCACACCACGGTCGCCGGCCTGAACGCCAAGGGTGCCTGCATCGGGCCGATGGGTGCCCGCGTGCGCGCCGTCATGGCGGAGCTGCACGGCGAGAAGATCGACATCGTCGACTGGTCGAACGACCCGGCGACGTTCATCGCCGCGGCCTTGTCCCCGTCACGGGTCAACTCGGTCACGATCGTCGACCCCAAGCTGCGCGCGGCCCGTGTCGTCGTGCCGGACTACCAGCTGTCGCTGGCGATCGGCCGCGAGGGCCAGAATGCCCGACTGGCCGCCAAGCTGACCGGCTGGCGGATCGACATCCGACCCGACACCGACCCCGCAGCGGCGGATGCCGTGGCCCCCTCCCGCGCCGATGGCGCCTCCGAGGGCACCTAGGCGGTAGGCTGGTGGCTACCGATCGGACTGGACTCCGGCCCGGCCACCCGATACGCACCTGTATCGGGTGTCGTGGGACGGATAGCCGGTCGGCACTCCTGCGAGTGGTCCTCGGGACCGGCGCGGACGGCATCGCTGTCGTTCTCCCCGATCCTGAGCGCCGTCTCCCGGGGCGCGGCGCATGGCTGCACCCGGGGCTCTCGTGCCTGGAGCTCGCCGTTCGTCGGCGGGCGTTCGGTCGGGCGTTGCGAACGAGCACACCCGCCGACCACAGTGCCGTCGAGCACTGGGTCAGGGCCCACCTGCAGGAACCACCGTCCGAGCATGAAACCGAAAGCGGGTTTGACGCTGATGAGCACCCGATGAGTACTCAGCGATGAGCACCCCCCAGCTGTAACGACGGTCCGCGCACGACGCACGGACCTGGACAGGAGAAAAGTGTCTAAAGTCCGTGTGAGCGCACTTGCCAAGGAGCTCGGAGTGACCAGCAAGGTCCTTCTCGAGCGCCTGAACGGCATGGGCGAGTACGTCAAGAGCGCCAGTTCGACGGTGGAAGCCCCCGTGGTTCGGCGCTACAACGAGAAGTACCCTGCCGAGGCACCTGCTGCCCCGGCAGCACCTGCTGCTGCTCCGGCGCGTCCGGCCCCGGCAGCCCCTTCGGCACCGGCTGCGGCGACGCCTGCTCCGGCAGCCCCCGCTCCCGCTGCGCCTGCCCCGTCGGCACCGGCTCCCGCCGCTCCGTCGGCACCGGCGCCTGCTGCCCCGGCAGCACCGGCGGCGGCAACCCCGGCTCCGGCGGCACCTGCCCCCGCGGCCCCGTCGGCGCCTGCACCGGCCGCCCCAGCCCCGGCGGCTCCTGCCGCTCCGGCACCGGCAGCCCCGGCTGCACCGGCCGCCCGCGAGGGTGGCTCCGGCCAGGGTGCACCGCGTCCCGGCGCGCCGCGTCCGAACACTCCGCGTCCGGGCAACAACCCGTTCGCGCCGAGCCAGGGGATGGGCCGTACCCGCGAGCCCGCCCGCCCCGGCAACAACCCCTTCGCTCCGAGCCAGGGCATGCCCCGGCCGCAGAGCCGTCCGGGTGGTCCTCGCCCCGGTGGCGCAGGTGCCGGTGCTGCCGGTCCGCGCCCCGGTGGCCCGCGCCCCAGCCCCGGCATGATGCCCGACCGCTCCGCGGTCGGCCGTCCGGGTGAGCGTCCGGCGCGTGGCGCCGGTCGCCCCGGTGCACCCGGTGGCGCAGGTGCGCGACCCGGTGGTGGCGGCGGTTTCGCCGGACGTCCCGGTGGCCCCGGTGGCTTCCGCAGCGGCCCCGGTGGTCGCGGCGGCACCCAGGGTGCCTTCGGCCGTGGCGGTGGACGCCCCGGTCGTGCCCGCAAGTCCAAGCGCGCGAAGCGCATGGAGTTCGAGGAGATGCAGGCACCGTCGATCGGCGGTGTGAGCGTCCCCCGTGGTGACGGCACGACGATCATCCAGATCCGTCAGGGCGCGAGCCTGTCCGACTTCGCCGACAAGATCAATGCCAACCCCGGTTCGCTGGTGACGGTGCTGTTCCACCTCGGTGAGATGGCCACGGCCACCCAGAGCCTGGACGAGGACACCTTCAAGCTCCTCGGCAGCGAGCTCGGCTACGACATCCGCATGGTCTCGCCGGAGGAGGAGGAGCGCGAGCTCTTCGACTCCTTCAACATCGACCTCGAGATCGGTGTCGACTCCGAGGACGAAGAGGACCTCGAGGCCCGCCCGCCGGTCGTCACGGTCATGGGTCACGTCGACCACGGCAAGACGCGTCTGCTCGACGCGATCCGCAACGCCGAGGTCGCTGCCGGCGAGGCCGGCGGCATCACCCAGCACATCGGCGCCTACCAGATCCACAAGGTGCACGAGGGCGTCGACCGGCCGATCACCTTCATCGACACCCCGGGTCACGAGGCGTTCACCGCCATGCGTGCCCGT